>NZ_KB900623.1:46333-247226 GCF_000379025.1 Orenia marismortui DSM 5156 | reverse complement strand
AAATTAACAACTTGTTCCTCAGAATTAAATAAACCATATTTATTTAGTTTAATATTATCCATTTCTGACACTCTTCCTATGTCATTATAAACACACGAATAATAATTATCTCCCGGATAACCATAATCATAACCTAAAAATTCAAACTGATTATCAATCACGTACTCCTCAATATTAATATATGGTTTTTTTCTTAAAGTTTCACATAATAAAATTTCTATATTAAAATCTAATTTATTACATGTAGAAACATATTCATTTAAAAATTGAATATTGGAACATACATCTACCCTACTATTATCAAAATAGGATTTTAAAACATTTTCATCAATAAAATCACATAAATATTTTAATTTGCTTTGTTCAATTAATTGAATATCTTTATATAATGGCCATACATCACCTTCTATCCCTAAATAATTACCGAATTTTCTACCATAACTTCCATCTACTCTTTTAACTATAAAGCCATTTTTATAAAATTTTAATTTTTTATTCATAGGGAATATGTCTCCTTCTTATATGAGTATGATCTTTTCCTTCTTTCCAATGATCACCACTATTTGGATAATTAGAATCATGATGCTGTGGTACATCATATTCTTCACACCAATCATCTATTATATCAGCCTCTTCTTTACTAATTACTTTTCCTTTCTTTTTATAATCATGTTCTAATTCTTTTCCTAGTTGGTCTAATGCACCTTTATCAGGGTCATAACCTTTATTCTTATCCTCACCCTCACCACTTTTATCCTTATTATAAGTATATATATCCCATGCACCCTTAACTATAATTCCACCGGATACACCTATGGCTATAACTTCTCCTATAGGAGTTGGTTCGGCAAAAGCTGTCCCCCATGTCATTGCCAGTCGCTCTAGAGCACTTTGTACGATTGGACATGACATAGAAAATAATCCATAAGGATCATAATAATTAACTGGATTCCCACCAGCATATCCATACCAATTCAATCCATCCTTAATCGGATCCACTCTCGTAAACCTACCCACACTAGCATCATAGTATCTAGCTCTGATGTAAGTTAGTGCTGTTATGCTACTCCGACTTCTTCCGATAAATCCTAAGCTAGTATTGAAAGTTCCTGTAGTATTTCTCATCATTCCATATGGTGTATAGCTTTGAGTTCCAAGGACTGTGCCATCTGTTCCTGTTATTCCTGTAATAGAGCCTAGTTGGTTACTATGCAAATATTGAGTCTGATTACCATAGATACCTAAGACTTCATCGATTCCACTTCCTACTGCATATAGATTCTCCATTGAACCACTTACATAAGTAGCAAGTAAACTATTCCCATCCCAGTGATAATCTCGCTGTTGACCATCTTCAGTTACACTTCTACCCATAGGATCGTAAGCATAAGTTACATCTTCTATATATTGTAATATAATTCCTGTTTCTTTCTAGATATTAAAAAAGTCAGGTTTTAACCCGACTTAATCAATTAATCTATTTTAATTGCATCAAAATAATAAAACTTGTGATTAATAAAAAAGTTATTAAATATATTTAGTCTATAAATAATAATTTCAAATTCTTTATACTATGTAAATTTAGTCTTCTATTAAAAACCCAATATACCTTATGTTCTTTTTGCTTATCATTCTTTATATTATTATCTTGAATAATAACTGAACCTACACTATCAATATAAGCATTACTACTAATTTCATTATCTCCTAAAATCAAGAATATATCTTCTAAACTATATATCGAGTCTGTTTTAGAAATATTATCAATTATTATTTTTCCATATACAAATGTTTTTAATCGATTATCATTTTTTTTGAAAATAACTTTTTCTATATTAACAGTAAATTTTATTTTATCATTACTATAATTCAAGACTTTATCTATCTTCATTTTCTTATTATCACAAGAAGATAAAATAAAAAAAGATAAAATAAAAAACATAAAAACAATAATACCCTTACTATTAAATATTATGTTCATTAGCAACTCCTTCCTTATTATAAAACAAATATTTTATGAACTTACTCTTTTATTTTATATTTTTAAAAAGCCAGTCTTGATAAATATCATTCCAACTATTTGGTTTAACTGGTAATGGTGGATTAGGAATTTCAATTCCCGCCCCAGAATTATTGATCACATCAACTACTGCATCAGTACAATTATTTGTATAAATATTATACTTAGCTTCCCCAGAATTATGTCTTTTTTGACTTGCTTTAGCACTTTTAGTAATAAGACTATCTTGATTTGAGGTTGTTTCAATTTGTTCAGCACATTTTGGCGGCTCTGAAACAGGGGTAATACTCACTCCAGCATCGGCATTGCTACCTGATATAAAACCTATATTCCCTAAAAACGGTATTTTAGTAGCTCCTTGATCATATTTATACCAGTTGCCACTACTATCTTGAAAATATAAAGATGTGTGTCCATTACCTCCTGCTCCTTCTGGATTGACTACAATAGCTATATTTAAACCAGTAAAATCAATGTAATTAACCGGATTCCCACCACAATACCCATACCAATTCAATCCATCTCTAATCGGGTCAACTCTAGTAAATCTCCCCACACTAGCATCATAATATCTAGCTCTGATATAAGTCAGCCCTGTGTCATCATGCTCACGACCTATAAAGCCTAAGTTACTATTAAAGCTTCCTGTAGTATTTCTCATCATTCCATAAGGAGTGTAACTTCTCATACCCAGCACACTTCCATCTGTTCCTGTTATTCCTGTGATTGAACCTAGGTGATTACTATGCAAATATTGACTCTGCTCACCATAGACTCCTAAGACTTCATCTATTCCTGAACCTACTGCATATAGATTCTCCATTGAACCACTCACATAAGTAGCAAGTAAGCTATTTCCATCCCAGAGATAATTTGTTGACTGCCCATTTTCAGTAACACTAGTTCTTCTTCCAAATGGGTCATAAGCGTAACTAGAAAGCTCAGTACTATTTTTATTCACTGCTGATAATCTATTGTAATAATTATATAACTTTTTATTTTCTATATTATAGCAAATAAAAATATCCCTTCTTAACCAAAAAATTCTTCAAGAATTTTTTAATTTTTAATTATATTCTTTCTAGTATAGATAATTCTATATTAGTTGCTATAAATAAAGACTAGCCATTTTAGCTAATCTTTATTTATAACTTAATTAATATTTTTGCTTCATTGTAAAATCAAATTGAACAAAATAAAAATAGCCATAGGGCACCAACCTGTAATATAATTAAATCACCACAAAATAACCAGTTACAGGAGGGTGCACACTATGACTTACTTAAATGATACACCAAAATCCCGAAAAAATAAACACCTAAATGCTTATGAACGTGGTCAAATTGCATTATTACATTCCGAAGGAATGAATCCAAATGCTATTGCAAAACGTTTAGGTAGAGCTTCTAATACCATTAGAAACGAACTAAAACGTGGTACAGTTTCTCAAATTAAAGCTAATAAAAAGATTATGGTCTATTACCCTGACACTGGTCAAAGAGTTTATGAATCTAATCGCAAGAATTGTGGTCCTAAATTTAAACTTTTGCAATGTGAAGAGTTCATTGATTATGTTATAGAACAGTTCTACGAAAAAGGACATTCTCTTGATGCTATATGTGGTGCAGCAAAACTTCATAATAAATTTCCAAAGCCAGAGATGGTATCTACTAAAACGCTTTATAACTACGTCAACGCTGGATTATTGACAATTAAAAACATTGATTTACCTTTGAAGCTTAAGCGTTCTTCAAAAAGAAAGCACACTAAAAATAATAAAAAGAAGCTTGGTACAAGTATAGATCAACGCCCTGAAAGTATTAATAATCGTAGTGAGTTTGGTCACTGGGAAATTGACACTATGATAGGCAAAAAGACTAAAAATGAATCAGTTTTACTTACTATGACAGAACGTATGACTCGTAAAGAAATTATTCGTAAAATCCCTGCCAAGACTGCTCAAGCAGTTCAAGATGCTATTTTAAAGCTCGTTAATGAAGCAGGAGATTGTTTTCCAAAAGTATTTAAAAGCTTCACTTGTGATAATGGCTCTGAGTTTGCTCAAATGTCATTTTTAGAGCAAATTAGTGATACTAAAGTATACTTTGCACATCCATATTCATCATGGGAAAGAGGAACTAATGAGCGTCATAATGGTCTTATAAGACGCTTTATCCCTAAAGGTAATAGTCTAAACCAATTCTCTATTGAATCTATTGCTAGAGTCCAAAACTGGTGCAATACTTTACCAAGAAAAATCTTAGATTACCTAACCCCTGATGAAATATTTGAAGATAAATTAAAACAAATTCTTTATGACTAAATAACCAAATTATTACAGTTTGAAAATGTTCAATTTATTATTGCAATTTAAGAATTAATATTTTTTAATAAAATATCTAATAGATATTATTAGCATTATAGAATTAAAGATATAATATAAAACTTTACCCAAATTCATTCATTCTTCCCTTTCTATAATTATTTTGTTGGTTCAGTAACAAGAAGAACAATAAAGGGAGATATTAAAACAAATACTACAATAAACACTATCAGCCAGAATAATAATTTATTTTCAGCTTGTTCATAATTTCTTTTTATAAATCTATATCCACCTATAAACATCAATATTAAAGGAAAAAACTTTAATATTAAGTTAACTCTTTTAAAGAAATTAAGATCTATTTTACCAACTGAAATTATTAAATTCATTTGTATTTCCTCCCTATTTTAACCATAAATTATTGCCTAGTAGTCTCTCTAATATTAAAGAGATTGAAATTATTAACATTATCCATAAAAATGCTATTAAAAGAGATTTAAACAAAGCTTCTAAACTTATAGGAGGCATGTTAGGATTATCTTTAGTTTCAAGAACATATTTACCATTAAAATAAACAAGGGAAAAAATAGGGATATACATGACTGTTGAAAAAAAAGGTTCTCTCGTAGAAATCATTAACATTAATATAAAAATCGTTGTCATTAATACTGATATTCTTAAAGCTTTCTTATTCATATAATCACATCCCTTTTATAAATAGATATTAGTATCCTTTATAAGCATGATATCCCAAAGAACCATATCCATATGAATCATTAACAAAACCAGCTATATGACCTCCTAATCTGACTTTATGATATGACTGTTCAACTGCCATCCAACCAGATTGAGCACTTTTATTAGCATTAAATAATGAAGATCCAATATTTTCTATTGTTCTAGTAGGACTCTTTCTAAGTAAATCATCACTAAAGTTCCTTACTCCATCAATAGTTGCTGCAGCATTTAATCCTGTATTAAAAATTGTATATCCTAAACCTCCTAAATCTCTTCCTATTTTTCTGCCTGCATTTTCGCCACATTCACTCCCCCATTTATATCTACCATATTTTCCTCCAACATATTCTCCAGCTTCTTTCATTCCATATTTAATTGGATTATATTTATCCGTGTTAACATCTGAATCGCTAAATGAATCCCATATATTTGCAAAACCTTCTGATACATTAGAAGCTCCGTCTGCCATTGCTAAAATACTTACAGGTGTTGATAATCCTCCACTTCCAAATTCTGAACCAAAACCAGCAGCAAACTCAAATCCGCCTCCTACAGCTTGTAATGAACCTAATGCAAGTTGTCCCCATCTAACCAATCCAGTGGGGTCATAAAAATTAACTGGATTCCCACCACAATACCCATACCAATTCAACCCATCCTTAATCGGGTCAACTCTAGTAAATCTACCCATACTAGCATCATAGTATCTAGCTCTTATGTAAGTCAGTCCTGTTATGCCACCTTGACTTCTTCCGATAAATCCTAAGTCACTATTAAAGCTTCCTGTAGTATTCCTCACCATTCCATATGGTGTATAGCTTCTCGCACCTAGCACAATTCCATCTATTCCAGTAATACCTGTGATTGAACCTAAATGATTACTATGCAAATATTGACTCTGCTCACCATAGACTCCTAAGACTTCATCGATTCCACTTCCTACTGCATAGAGATTCTCCATCGAACTACTCACATAAGTAGCAAGTAGACTATTTCCATCCCAGAGATAATCTCGCTGTCGACCATCTTCAGTGACACTTACTCTCCTGCCTATAGGGTCATAAGCGTAACTGGCAATCTCAGTACTATTTTTATTTACTACATAAAGTAATCAGGTAATAATTATTACCTGATTACTTTACAAATAAATTCTTCTGGAATCCCTATTACTTCTTCCTAATATCATCTATATAATCATCAAAAGAATCATATACTTTTTTAATCTGAGCTTCTTTTTCTATTAAAACATATTTTCCGATATTTTGTTTTAGATAATCAAAAGCTATAGATTTATATCCTATTTTTCTTAAAATACTTTCAATAAAAGAATCATATTTTATTTTTAAAGAAGTTAAGGAAAAAGTTAAATTTACTTCATAATCATCATGGATACTTACTTCAATAGCATCTTGCAAAATAAAATCTATATCATCTATAAGTAAATTAATATTTGTTTGTAAAAATTCTTTCATTTTTTCTATAGAATTTATATGATTTACTTCCTCAACTCCAATATAAATTTCTTCATTAAAAAGTTTACTTCCACTAAAATTTACAATTTTTAATTTTAAATCCATAGGCAATAATTTAATAAACTCTAAACAACTACAATTGTCAAATGAAAAAATTATATCTTCATTATTTATCTTATTATAAAAGAAAACTTTTTCTTTATTTGATTTCATTTGCACTATCTCCTCTCATAAAAGTAACATAAACAATATAACTAAAATGGTAATTCCCAAGGATTAAGATGAGACGGATTTGAATTTTTAGGAACTGGATTTCCATTTTTATCAAGATAATAATCTCCTTTACCAGTTTTATTAGGATTATGCCTATGATAATGGTCTTTACCCTCCCAACCTGGTTTCCCTGGTTTACCAGGATGGTGTTCTATTTTTTCTCCATCCTTAGATAAATCAGTCATATCAGTATTTTTCTTTTTTTGAGGATGTGTTACATCTTTCCATCCTTCCTCAATTAAATCTTCTGGGGTTTTTCCTTTTCGTTCATCACCCTCACCACTTTTATCCTTATTATAAGTATATATATCCCATGCACCATTAATTATAATCCCACCTGAAATTCCTATAGCAGCAATTTCACCTAAAAAAGTCGGTTCAGCAAAAGCTGCCCCCCATGTCATTGCCAGTCGCTCTAGAGCACTTTGTACGATTGGACATGACATAGAAAATAATCCATAAGGATCATAATAATTAACTGGATTCCCACCAGCATACCCATACCAATTCAATCCATCTCTCACCGGATCCACTCTCGTAAACCTACCGACACTAGCATCATAGTATCTAGCTCTTATGTAAGTCAGTCCTGTAGTATCATGCTCACGACCTATAAAGCCTAGTCTAGTATGGAAGTTACCTGTAGTATTCCTCACCATACCATATGGTGTATAGCTCTGTGTACCCAACACACTTCCATCTATTCCAGTAATACCTGTGATTGAACCTAGGTGATTACTATGCAAATATTGACTCTGCTCACCATAGACTCCTAAGACTTCATCAATTCCTGAGCCTACTGCATAGAGATTCTCCATCGAAGTACCTAGATAAGTAGCAAGTAAACTATTCCCATCCCAGAGATAATCTCGCTGTTGACCATCTTCAGTGACACTTACTCTTCTGCCCATAGGGTCATAGCCATAACTAGCAAGCTCTGTGTTATTCTTAGTTACTTGAGCCAGTCTATCATAAGCATTATAACTATAAGTAAAAGTTTCACTTCCGTCTGTCTTCTGAATTAGTTTTCCTTCTCCATCATATTGATAATTTATACTACCTGCTGATACTAACTGATTTAACTGATTATAGCTATAGCTGGTTGTACCTTGAGCAGTAGTCATTCTAGTACGATTACCCATGGCATCATAACTATAGGATATATTTTCTCCATCAGGATAAGTAACTCCTGTTAAGCGATTCAACTTATCATAATTGTAGTTAGTTCTGCCTGTTGAAGAGACTATACTCTTAATATTAGACACTTCATCATAGTTGTAACTATAATTATTGATTCCATTATTTAATTCTGTCAATCTACCTAAAGCATCATAGTCATAGCTTGCTATCTTGCCATTAGGATAGCTTAACTTCGTTCTTCTACCGATTGCATCATATTCATAGCTGAATTGATCACCATTAGGTGCTGTAATTGCTGTTAGTCGATTCAGTTGATTATAAGCATAAACAAAGCTCTTAGTATTAGGTAGAGTCAGCCCTGTCCGATTGCCTACTGCATCATAGTTATAGCTTAGCTTTCTACCCATCATATCTATTATTTCCTTTACCTGCCCTAAGCTATTATAAGCAAAGGAGATACTATCCATCCCTCGACTGATACTCGCTGTTCTTCCTAAGTTATCATAACTATAGCTTTTACTTAGCTCCCCTGAATAATCGACTTGAGTTAATCTATTAAAGTCATCATAATCATAATCGATTATATCACCATCAGCCTCATTGACTAGATCCAATAATCCCTCCTCATTATAACTGTAAGTCTTCTGATGATTAAGAGGATCTACCTCTTTAATTAACCTTCCTAACTTATCATACTCATAATTATAACTATTATCCTTAGTATCACTAAACTCAATCATATTTCCGACAGCATCATAGCCATACTCTACCTCATTACCTACTGCATCTACTACTTTTATTACTCGATCTAATTCATCGTAATGATAAGTAGTTGTATTTCCTTTAGCATCAGTGATCTGTTTTAGGTTCTCATTGGCATCATAACTATAACTAACCACAGTATTGCCTAAAGCATCAATTATCTTAACTAGATTATCCCAGTCATTATATTGATACTCTGTACTATTTCCTAAAGCATCAGTTACTTTGATTAGATTACCCTTACTATCATATTCATATTTAGTCTCATTTCCTTTGGCATCTCTTACCTTAGTAACTCCATAGTAACCATACTCATAAATAGTTACATTACCCTTAGCATCAGTCTGGCTTGTTAATCTACCTAAGGCATCATATTGATACTCACTTCTATTTCCTAGAGGATCAATGACAGCATCTAAATATCCATATTGATCATACTCAAATTGATAACTCTCTCCATTATTATTTGTCACCTTAATTACCTGACCATATTCATTAGTCTCATAATCACTACTTACCCCTGCTGCTGTCTTAACTTTGCTTATATTCCCATCTTCATCATAGATATACTCTATCTGCTTATCACCAGTTAAATCACTCTGACTTGTCGGTTCACCAAATTTATTATATTCTATACCTATACTTTGCTCTAATGGATTAATAATTTTAACTAAATTTTGATTATCATCATATTGAAATTTAGTTGTAGCACCTTTAGGATTAATAATTGAGCTAACTTTTCCAGCCCCATTATAACTATACTTGATTCTATTATTTAGCGGATCCTCTTTTTTTAATGGGCGTCCTCCATCATCTAACCAGTATTTACTTATACTACCTTTTCTATCTGTCACTTCACGATAATCACCGCTACTATAATTAAATTTAAAATTACCACCATCATAAAACTGTTTTAAAACCCTATCCTGCTCATCATAATGATTTTCTACTCTAGTTACCCTAGCAGGATCGATAATTTTAGTCAATAATCTTGTATCACCCTTATAGGTATATCTAGTTGTTGCTCCATTTGGCTCTACAAACTCTGTTAACCTACCTTGTCTATCATAATTATACCTAAATCTCTGATTACCTGGAATAATTATCCTGCTCACCTTACCTGAACTATTGTAGATAAGACTATAAACTCTACCTACTGTATCATTGATACTAGTTAAGCGACCACTTCCATCATATCTAAATGAAATCTTATTTCCATTTCTATCAGCCTCTTCTTTAATCACACCTTCAGAGCTAAACACTTGATATAATCCTGATTTTTGACGCAAAATATAGCTTCCATTAATTTCTTCCTCTAAACTTCCTTGAAATTCATTTGATAAACAACTATAACTATCTTCGCCTTTTACAAAAGTCAGCCTATCGCTATTGCCTTGACGAATAATAACCTTCTTAGGGATAATAACAATACGAACTTCTCCATTTTCTCCTTCTATTCTATATGATTTTTTGGGGATTTCTATTAATCTAATATTATAAGAGAAATTCCAACCTGGACCAAAGGGGCCATCATAATAATCTACAGCATTATAAGAACGCTGAAAGATCATATTTATACCACGACTAGCCACTTGAAAATCTACAGTATCATAATCAAAGTTCCCAGTATATAAATCAACAGGATCTCCATTTTTACATTCATTATTCTTATCTGTAGCTTTATCTCCTGGTGAAGAAGGTCCTTCATCATCCAGATTAGTACCATTATGCCCCTGATCCCAGGGTTTATTATATGCCTGCCCTATTACAGAAAAGGATAAGAGTAAAACTACCACCATCATCCCTATTAATAACCTACTTTTTCTATTATTCATAACTAAGTTTACCTCTCTTTCTTAATTTTATATCAATACTTATTACTGATTTATTACTCATTACTCCACTTCTTTTTAATAAAAGAGATAAATATAAGCTTTAAAAGTCTCTGATTCTAAACCAGCTTCAGAGATAGGTCTTACCTCCACACTATACAATCCTTCTGCAAGACTTTCTCCCTCATCATTAACTCCATCCCAAGTCAACAAATGATTACTTTGATACTTATCACTAACTAATGATCTAATCTTATTACCACTTTTATCATATATATCTACCTTTAGCTTAGCAGCTTCAGTCAAAGTAATACTAAATTCTGTCTCATTCATTCCAGGTACTGCCTGATAGGGATTATCCTCTGCATTAAAGTAATAAGGACTCACCTTAAAGTCTTTCACATAAGCATTCATTGGCTGTAGAATAATACCTGTCTTTGGAATCGACTCTAAATGAATAGCAAAGACATAAGAATTTTCAGCTGCTACTTCTCCACTATCATTAATCCCATCCCACAGAAGACTTTGATTACCCGCTAAAAGAGGTTCTTTATTTAGAAATGTCCTTACTCTCTCTCCGCTTCTATAATCACCAATATAAAGAGTTACTAAGGCTCTTTCTCCCATATACCATGAAACATCACAGAACTTACTCATGTATGGAGTCAATGAATTAGAAAAATTAATTCCAGGATATGATAGCTTATCAAACTGATCTCTATTATCAACAATATCATTAGAAAAGCCATTATTAGCCTTAATAACTACATAATAAACATCAGGCTCTAATAAATTACCATTATCATCTCTACCATCCCAGCTATCACTATTTAGCCCTGCATTCCTACTCGCTTCTTCAAGCAAACTCCTAACAATACTTCCATCCCTCTTTACTAAATCAATCGAAACATCAGCCGGTCCATCAAGATTATAATCAATTCTTACACTTTCATCCTGATAAGGATTGAAATATCTATCAACACTATCAAAAGAAAGATCAAGATTAACTCTAATTTCAACTTCCATCTTAGCACTATTCCCATTATTATCAGTAATCTTAAGTTCTGGCTGATATAAACCAGAATTTTCATAAGTATATGAAGCATTCAAAGCTTCTTCTTTATCTTCACCACTCCAATCAACCATACCATCACCATCAAAATCCCATTCATATAAAACTACTTCACTGCCATAACTATATATCACACCATCAAAATTAACAGTTAATGGTGCATCCCCCTTGCTTTTATCCACAGATATACCAACACTTAAATCTGTGCTACCTCTATCTTTAACTCTAATCTCTTTAGTCTTAATAAATTCATTACCTAAGCTATCAATCACTTTCAAAGTCGGCTTATAACTTCCAACTTCTTCATAACTATGTGTAAATTCACTTCTATTATCATAAACTCTAATCTGATCTAAATACCAACCATCATAATTACGATAACCATCACTTACTAATCTAAATCTGATACTAACAACCTCTCCCACATAATCCGCTAATAGTACTTCTTCCTTCCCAAAAGATGGTTTACTACCAGTATATTGTTTTAATCTATTCCAACTATTACCTCCATCTTCTGATATCTCTACAAAACAGAAATCATCATAAGACTCAACATTATACCTATGGTAGAATTCTAAAACAGGATCTTCACTTTCACTTAAATCAACCTCATTGATTATCAAACTAGAATCATTATTATCTCCATAATTTCCTGCAGGTGAATCTGTCCAAGAATCAGGCTCTGTATAGTATAAAGAATCACTCTTACCCCAGCTACCTTCAGCTATCCAATTATCATTACTATTCTGATACTCTTCATCAAAAGAAAGAATTTCTTCAAACTTAGAGTAGTCATAGTTTCCATCACCTTCAAAATCAACTACACACTTCTTAATATCATCACTAACCTTTATCTCAAAGTTAACATTCAAAGGTGCCCTACCTTCCAAAGGATAGACAGACCAGTCCACTTCTGCTGGCTTTGCTAATATCTTTAGCTTAAATATTTTAGAAGCACTATTTCCTTGATTATCAAAAACTGTTAACTTAGTTTCATATAGACCTACTTCATCATAGATATGACTGAAAGTATCGGAAACATATGAAGTCCAGTCATAATTACCATCATTCTCAAAATCCCATTTATATGTTGTTATAGTTCCTACTTCACTTTCAGCATTATTATCAAAATAAACTTTCAATGGAGCCCTTCCTACTAAATCAGCTTTCTTTTTGATAGCTTTTTGAACAGTATCTATTGTGATCGGATTTAGTTTCATATAGCGCCAAGAAAGTGCTCGACCAATATCTACATTTCCCCCTGAGATAATTACTCCATTAAACCATTTATTAAATCTATTGTGCCTATGAAGGTCTTCTCCCCAAATATAGTCATGACTAGATTTAAAGGTATTTCTAACAAATTTCAAATCTCCTTCAGTGTAAATTAAATTACCATAATCATAAAAGAAAGGTATTGAACCTAAACTAAAAGTTGTATCAATTGATAAGTTACCTCTAACAAGAAAATTAACATTATTTAATGCTCTAATAGAAAATCTTTTAATATCAACATCACCATTTATTACTAGAAAAACTGGATCATTCTTATCCACTTCCCAATCTAACCTAACTCTTTGATTTAATTCCTGATAATCTACACCTTCAGGTATATCAATGAAGTGTATTCCCCCAGGAATTTTACGATGATAATTAATCCTACCATCTTTTAAGCCTTCTAAGAATTCATCCATGCTAGCTGAATATGTATCTGCATTCTTCTTAAAATAATCAAAATCCAGTTTAGGAAGATCATTATCATCTACATTAACAACTACTTCATCCTCTTTAAAAGGATCTCCCCACTTATTAAGATAAATTAAATCTCCAGTAGAATAAATACATTTATCAAAATCATAGTTATCCCCTGATAATCCTAAGCTACCTTCTTTAGCAAAGATAGATGCTCCGATAGTAATTACCGAATCGCTTTCTTGGGCAGTTGAGACATCCACCACCGAAACCACTCCAATTAACAAAATAAGAACAAGTAAAAAATACTTATCTGCTCTTTTCTTCAATCTAATCCCCCCTATTCTTTTATATTAATCTTTAAACTTCTACTACCTACCTGTCCATTATATGTTGCCAAAACAACCGTTAAATAATGTTCACCTGGATCTAACCCCTTAGTACTCCAAGGAATATTAAAAGGTATATATCCTTCTTCTTCTTCATAAATAAACTTAGCATCTAAAAAGAGAATAACTTCAAATCTATTCTTCATTAATAACCTCTTGAATTCGTTCTTAGCTAGAATTCTAATCAGTAATTTACTATCTTTTTTAATATTATAGTTAGCTTCATTATATTGAGGTAATTCCACACTAAACTGTGGTGTTCTATAGTCTCTTAACTGTAAGTAGTAATATGGAGAAATTTTTACCTTCCTTAATTTCTCTTCTCTCAATACTTTCTTCTTCGTCTTTAAGCTATTAATATATTTAAAATAATTAGACTTATTATTGCCATATGTAATTACACTACTCTCTGGCAAATAAAATCCAATGGTTACTAGTTTTAATCCTGAGAATTCTCTAGCATCTAAAACTCCATCCTTGTCAAAACCTGACCAATAAAGAATATTATGCCCTGCTGGTCGAGGTTTCCAATCTAGCAGAGTATTTATCATTGGACCATTATCTATCCCCACTCTCATTAGTACTCTAGCTGGTCTTTTTAAGTTAAATGTAAAACTTCCCTCTTCTGAATTATAGTCTACATCAGTTACTTCAAATTCTTCTCCTCCCGAAAAAGTAGTAGGATCATATATTGCTTCAGAACCATCATCAAACTTAGCTTTAATATAGAAAAAATAGGCTTCATCTGCTACTACTTGATTATTAATATCTCTGCCATCCCAGCTTACCTTATGCTCACCCTCTTCTTGAAAAACCCCACTAGCTATCTGATTTACCAGATGAAAATCAGCTGTATATACATTAACATAAACCTTCGCTTCTTTTGCTAAATTATAAACTAACTGACATTCTTCACCTGAAGAAGGATTAAAATTGCTTGACTTAACCTGAACTTTAGTAATCATCTCTTCAGCTGCAATTATATGATTAGAATAAATCACAACTAAGAAAATTAATAATAAAAATAATTTTACTCTCTTCACAATCACTCTCCTCCTATCCTATATAAAGTCAAAATTTTCTTCTTAAAGGTAGCTAGATAATTCAAATTTTTAGAAAAGGAATACTTCACATCTGAATTTATAATCGACTTGATTATTTCCTCTTCTTTATTTTTTTGATTATAAACTGTCATCCCATCATAAGAAATAACAAACTTTTTTTCAGTACTATAAGCATGAATATTACGGTTTTCGCTATCAATCCTTAACTTATAAACTTCTTCCTCTAGCGGTAATTGCCATACCTTTCCTTTTCCTCTTTCAAAACAAATAATACTATCACCGTCATATATAAATATTTTATTGTTAATCAGATCAAAAGAATGAAGAATAATTTTCTTATCATAACTATATCGTTCTATTTTATCTAATTTTATATCTATGAAATAAACCCAAGAATCACTAACACCATAAATATATCTTTCATTATCTGGCTTACCTGCTTTTAAAGCCAGCTTATCTTCCTTCCAAATAATATTGCCAGCATCATCATATAAGTAAACTCCCCTAAAATATTCACCTTCTGATACACTTAATATTCGCTCTTCATCAGGAGAGAAGAAATTAGACTCACCACCATATACCTCCCATAATTCTTGGCCTTTATTAACCAACACGACTACTGGTCGATACCCTACTTGCTTTTTCTGAAGATAAGTATAAACAATATTACTTCCTGTAGGAGAAACTTTATAATCGGTTATCTTATTAATATTCCGATTATACCAAAAATAATAACCACCCTTATCACTTCCTACCAGATCAACAACTTTATCCAAAACATCTTTCTTATATAAAAAAACTATAGTTCCATTATTAGCAAGTTTGAAATCTCCCAGATATCCCTCATCCATCTTTTTTTGCCACAATACCTCTATCCCTTTAGCACTTATTTGACAAGGTATTATCAAAATAATTAATATTATTAGAAAAACATTTAAAAATCCTTTCAAACTCTCACCCCCATAAATAATTGCAACTACTATTTGATAATTACTTAAATCTCTTCTTAAATAATCTACTGCCAGTCAGCCTCTCTACAATCTCCTGCTATATCAAGTATCTCCATTTTTTCTGAACTCAAATTATAAATAGCAAGAGATAATTTATTTTCTGCAAAAGTCGTAAAAATAATATAATCTCCACTACCCCACGCTGGGTATTCAATATAATCCCTATGTAAATTAAGCTTTTTAATTTTCTTACCCCTACTATTACTTATATATAAGCCTGAATTACTACCAAAAAGAAGACTTTTTCTTTTAGCTGAAATAGCTGGTCGGTAAAAATAATAATCTTCATCAACAACTACCGGTCTTATACCTTTATTTGAAGAATAATTATAAACTTCTTGGCGAATTTCCCCTTTAACAGTATAAGCCTGTGTGAAATAAAGTCTATTGTTTGCAATAGATGGATGAATCTGTTGCCCTTCCAATTCAAATAAAATACCTTCCTGCTTTGTTTCTAAATCATAATACCCTATGTTACAGCTTTCATCCTCATGATAATAAGAATATAATAACCTATTATTATCATAATCAAAGGTTAAATAACGATATTTCCCAGTATCTGTAATTCTTATTTCTTGCTTATCCTTTATATATATATCACCATTTCTTAAATAAGCTATCTTGCCTTCTTCTAACCAAACTGGATTAACCTCATCCTCTACTGTAGAAGTCACTTGTTCTAATTTGCCACTATTGAATTCATAAATCCAGATATCCCAATTATTATTAAGATTGCGGGAGAAAACAATTTTCCCCATCTGCGCGTAGCTTGCAGAAGTTAAAATAGAACAAATCATAAAAATAGCTAAAGTAATAATTATTTTCTTTATTTTTTTTCACCTCCTAATCCAGCATACAAAGCATCATAAATTATAAAACTCTTGCTTAAAGCCTGATTATAATCTTTTTCAACTTTTGCTAGTCCATATATCACTGCAGACAATCCAGCTGCTTCATCAGTCACTTTCTTATCCCATTTATTTATCTCAATATCCCAAATAATTTTACTTATCCTCTGCAAAACTGGATCCTTTAACTCAAATCTATTCATAGCCACCTCAAAAGCAGGTTGATTATGCTTCCGTTGAATTTTGGAATAAGGTGTATCTAAAGAAATCCCCTCCTTAACAATAGTTCCCTTCTTAACAAATTTAAATTTAGCCTCAGGATTAACAAACCTCTTAATTAACCAAGCAACACCACATTGGTCAGGCTCTAATCCTTCCCACAATACATATTGATTAGAATTCTTAGCCATTACAACTGAATTCAAATTTAACACTATTAAAAAAATTACTAAGAACAAAAATAAATAACGTGAAATTCTCTCCACCTCCATGATTTGTTTAATATTTTCTCAGTTAATATTCAAGTAATTTATAATTAATTATCTAATCTATAGATTCGATCTACTTCGATTAAATCTTCAGGATCATGAGAAACAAATATAGTAGTTATTTCTTCTTCTTTTACAATCTCATAAAATAGATCTCTTGTCTTCCATCTCAATTCCCGGTCAAGACTATTAAAAGGTTCATCACATAATAGAATCAATGGTTTCATTATTAAAGCCCGTCCAAAAGATACCCTCTGTCTCTCACCTCCTGATAATTGTTCAGGATATCTCTTAGCTAAGTTACTCAAATCAAGATAGTCTAACATCTCTTTAACCTTTTGAGATTGAACATCTTTATCTAAATTAGAGATTCCATAGCATAAGTGCTGTTCTACTGTCAGATGAGGCCAAAGTGCTAAATTCTGAAATACCATTCCCATTTCTCTTTTATTGGGTGGAACAATTTTATCATTACTAGAAATTAACTTACTTTCCAAATAAATTTGACCACCATCTGGTCTTTCTAGCCCAGCAATTAGCCTCAATAACGTACTTTTACCACAGCCTGAAGGCCCCATAATCCCTAGAATTTCTCCCCTTTTCACCTTTAAATTAAAATCACGTAAGATCTCTACACCATCAAATTTCTTATTAATCATATTCAAAGTTAAAATAAATTTTTCTATATTTTGCTGATTATCTTTCAAATTATCTCCTCATTTCTGTAAACTTAAAAATGAATTTATAAATTAAGTAAAATATTAAAGTTACAAACATCAGTAAAATAATCTGCAACAATACAAGTCCATTAACAATTTCACTACTTCCATAATGTAATAATGACAGAATTCTAATTGATATTGTCTCTGCTCCAGGCGGATAGAGTAAGATTGATAATTCTGCTTCTCCTTGACAGAAGAAAAAAGTAATTATCCAACCTAATAACAAACCAGGCATTACAAGAGGAAGAAATATTCTTAATTTAGTTTCTAAATAACTCTTTCCTGTCATCAATGAAGCTTCTTCTAGTTCTTTAGGAATAGAATTAACTACTGGTATCATGAGAATAAAGATTAAAGGTAAAAATCGAATCATATAACCCAAATAAAGCAATATTCCCTGGGAATATAAATAGTCTAAACCTCTTCTGTTCAAAAGAAAAAGTAATATAATTCCTATAAATACCGGGGGTAAAATTAAAAATTTAATTAAATAATTTAAAATCATCTTTAGATTATATCTAAGATAAATATAAGCCAAAAAAATAGCAATTATCACAATTATAAATGCTGCCAGAAAAGTAAACCATAAACTAAAAACAATCTGCTCCTTAGCTAATACAATAGCATCCCAAATATTAAATATAGATTCAATTTTAAGTATCAATCCAAAAATCGGTATAACTAAAGTTAACAAGAAGAAAATACCCCAACAGATAGACCCTAATATTCCCAAAAACAGATTATCTTCCTTTAAATTATTTTTATAACTAAAACTTAGGTTTTTAAAAGTACGGACTAAAGACTTTCTAATAAATAAGAATATAACAAAACAAAATATAAAAATTGCTGTCGTCTTAACTACAGCATTATAATAGTTATAAAAAGCACCAAATTCAGCATAAAGTTCTGTGCTAAAAGTACTTACTCCCAAAATTGATGGTATACTATAATTGTTAATAACTAAAATAAATACCAATAAACTACTACTTATAGCAATAGGAAATATCTGTGGTAGCCAAATCTTTCTTAAATATCCTTTATATCCTCCCATCAATAAAGCAGCTTCTTTGATTTCAGAGTTATTATTATATAAAGTATTACTTATTGCAATGATTACTAAAGGTAAATAATATAATGTGAATAAAAATAAACACCCTCCAAAACTATAAATATCAAATTTCAGTAACTTGAACAATCCCATATCTCCAATCCAGCTAATCCAAGCAGTAGGTAAAAAATATGTTGGTAAAACAAACGGTAAATAATAAACTCTTCTATAAAATTTATTAGCTAAAAAATTAACCTCATTAAGAAAAAAAGTTAGGATTATTCCTACAATAAAGGTTACACTTGAAGTAAATAAAGCCATTAAAAATGTTCTCATATAAATAGTAATTACTCGTTCATCACTCATAATATTTAATAAATCATGACCAAAATTTATTAATTTTTCATCAAAAAAGATGTATGCAAGAGAAAAAAAGCTACTTAAAATAGTAGCTTTTTTATAAAATGATTTGCCTATCATTGATGGAACAACTCCTGTAAAAATCGACTTGATTGCTCTAGCTTATTTCCTATAGCCTCAAAATCAACTGGCATAGCTTTAATATCATCTATAGATAAAGTGCCTTCACTTTCTATTCCTTGATGTAGCGGTATTTGCATAGAAGGACCTTTAGCTAATTTAAGTTCTACCTCAGGGCTTAATAAATAATCCATTAACTTTCTAGCATTTGCTGGGTTAGGACCATTTTTAATCATAGCCACTGTATTAGGCATTACAAAAGTTCCTCTTTGACCCTCTTCTTGATTTAAAAAGACCATTTTAATAGGAAGGCCATTTTCAATACCAGAGTTAGCATCATCTGTATCTGTAAAGCCAATTGGATATTCTCCAGCTCCTACCTTATCTCTAACTACAGAATTACCATCTACTAATACAACTCCATTTTCTTTTAATTTTCGAGCATAGCTTTTGGTTTTTTCTGCTCCTAAACTACTAAAAAAAGCAGCAAACTCTGTTGCTGTACTTCCAAATAAGGGATCAGCCATAACAACTTTCCCCTTCCATTTAGGATCCAATATTTCTTGGTGGGTTGTAGGTACTTCACTCTCATCAATAAGATTAGTATTATAAATTAAAACCCTTGATCTAGTAGCAAAACCTGTCCAATACCCAGCTTTATCTTTAAAATATTCTGGTATAGACTTAGCATTGTCTGATTGATATGGGGTCAAAATCCCTTTATTCTTTAAAACAATGGTTCGACCTACCTCTGAGTTCCAGAAGACATCTGCTTGAGGATTATTTTTTTCAGCTATTAATCTATTAACTAAGCCTACAGTTTTAGTAGCTTCAGTATCATAGACTGCTTTTACTTTGATACCTGTTTTTTCTTCAAATTCTTTTATAATTGGCTCTGAATAAATTTGATCCAATGAAGTATAAATAACAACCTCATTACTATTTTGATTATTACTTACTGGATTATTACTACAACCGATCATAGAAAACGTCAAAATGAATAAAATTGCTAAAGTTAAATAGTGCTTAAAATTCATCATATTTATCACTCCTTTAAGTATTATTAATGATGTTTGTTATAAGCTAGCAAATTAATAATTCTAAATCAAGTATCCACCTCTCTTCAACAATTATAAAATACATATAATTACATATTATAGTATATTATTCATTCGAAATATACTAATTAGATTTTACTAGAATTTTAAGTAAAATTCAACCTTATAAATAAATAAAAAGATATAATGTTAATAATTTCTACAAAATCTCTCTTTTTGTCATTTATTAAGACTAATTTCGACATCAATAAAAATATATTTTAAATATTTTCTATCCTAATAACTCCAAAAAACACAAAAACCCCCTAATACTTAGAACTAATATCTAAGCATTAGGGGATATTATTATATTATTCGATTATTATTTCAATCTTTCTGCTACTACATCATTTGCAATTAAATCTTCATAACTTTGTGGCTTAACAGCCCAATCAATACTATTTTCACTTAATAACAAGACACCTGGTCTAGTAATTCCATTATAATTACTACTCATAGAATATCCATAAGCACCTGTACAAGAAATTAATAATAAATCTCCTGCTTCTGCTTGAGGCAATTGAATATCTCTAATTAAGATATCTCCTGATTCACAACATTTACCAGTGATTGTTACTAACTCTTCCTCTGCTTGATCTGCCTTATTTACCAAAATTGCTTCGTACTCTGCTTCATATAAAGCAGGTCTGATATTATCAGTCATTCCTCCATCTACAGCTACATATTTACGAATTCCTGGAATTTCTTTGATAGAACCTACTGTATACAAAGTAGAACCTGCTGTCGCAATAATTGAACGGCCTGGTTCATTAATCACTTTAGGTAATGGAATATCCAACTCTTCACACTTAGCCGTAATAGATTCTGCTACAATCTTAGCATACTCTTCAATATCTGGCTTCTCTTCAGCATCAGTATAAGGAATTCCAATTCCTCCACCTAAATTCAACTCTTCTAAAATAACTCCTGCTTCTTCTTTAACATCCTCTACAAACTCTAACATTACATCTACAGCCTTAGCAAAGGATTCTAGCTTGAAGATTTGTGAACCTATGTGACAGTGAATTCCTTTTAGATTTATGTTCTCTAACTCTTTTGCTTCTTTTATAGCTTCTAAAGCTAAACCATTTTGAATACCTAAACCAAATTTAGAATCGGTTTGACCAGTTTGAATATAACTGTGAGTATGGGCTTCAATTCCTGGTGTTACTCTAATTAGAATATCAGCTATCATATCTTTTTTCCCAGCCATCTGATTTAACATATCTAATTCATATCTATTATCTACTACAAAAGCATTAATTTCTGCCTCTAAAGCCATATCCAGCTCTTCTAAAGTCTTATTATTTCCATGGAAATAAATCTTATCAGCTGGAACATTGGCCTTTAAAGCTGTATATAGTTCTCCACCAGATACAACATCTAATCCTAATCCTTCTTGATCTATAATTCTTGCCATAGCTAAACTTAAAAATGCCTTACTAGCATAAAGAGTCATAGAATTAGGATAAAATTTCTCAAAAGCTTCCCTATAAGCACGACAATTAGTTCTAATCTCTTCCTCATCTAAAATATATAATGGACTTCCATACTCCTCTGCTATATCAACTAGATTATGGCCTGCAATCTCTAATTGACCTTGTTCATTAATCCCCATATTTCCTTGTAATTTCATCTTAATTTCTCCCCTCTCACTACTCTTATTTTATAATTTATTCATCTAAAATATTATAAAAAAACGGTTATGAGTCCACCCCATAACCGTTTTAAGATTTTATCCGGATATAAGATAGCTCTTCACTACAATCTAGTGACAGTACTATGAATATTAATCATAGTCCCAATCTTAAAGCTTGTGCTAACTCTAAGATTTCGGCAATAACCCCTTTCACTTTACTTCTTTGTTTACACGAACTCTGTAAAGCTATTATTAATTATTGCTCCTCTATCATTTTATTATTTATTTGAAACTAGAATAACATAATTATTAATAATTGTCAATGGTTTTTGAGAATTAATCTCAAAACTAAAAATTGCCTTAATAATCGATCTGATTCTCTTCGAAGGCTTTATTATTTTGTCCATAATAATTAGTTCCCCATACACCTAATAATATCATCATCCCTCCTAGAAGATGGAACCAATAGAAAGGCTCATTTCTCAATAAGACCCCTGCAATTACAGAAATTACTGTAGTAAGATTAGCAAATACCGCTGAACGAGAAGCCTCCATCTTAGCTAGTGTAAAGTTAACTAAAAAGAAAGCAATTACTGATGATACTATCCCCAAATAAAATATAGCAAATAATATATTCAAATTAGCTAGGGGAGCAAAATAATTATTAATATTATTATCTCTAATATGAGAAAATAATGAAATCACATTAAAGATTATTGCTCCCATCATCATCATAATATAAGTTATCTCTACAGGTTTAAACTGCAAGGATGATTTCCTAGATATTATATTAAAGAAGGAAGCTGAAAATACTGCTCCAAGTAACAGAAATATTCCTAGTAGATTACCATTAACCTCTGTATTCCCCTTCATAGTAACAATAAAAATAACTCCAGCTACTGAAATAATAACAAATAGAAGCTGATTTCTATTAGGAATCTCTTTTAAGAAGATTGAAGCCAAAATAGTTACTACTACTGGAATTAGAGCTATCATCATTCCAGCTTCTGAAGAAGTAGTCAATTCTAAGCCAAGAGTTTCACAGATAAAATATGCTACTGGCTGGCAAAACCCCAATAAAATTAATAACCCCCATCGTTTTCCTTTAAAGTCTATTTTGATTATTCTTAGTAACTTTAGTATAGTTAATAATACTGCTGCAAAGCTAAATCTTAAAGCTAATAAATGAAATACATCTAAAGAATCCAAAGCTTGTTTAGTAAATAAAAAAGAAAACCCAAAGATAAATGATGTTCCAAGACCTGCCAAAATAGGCAGGTAACTATTCTTTTCTCCCATCTGTTTGCACCTTACTTTCTAGAAATTATACGTTATTATATTATTAAACTAAAGGTCGAGTAACAACTTGACCCTACTCTTTATTCCTAATTACTAACTTCTTACTACTCACTCATCACTCGTTACTACTTTTAACCCTTCATAGCTACTAAAGCTATCTCTACCTTTACATCTTTAGGCAATCGACTTACCTCTACACAAGCTCTAGCAGGTTCTTCTCGCTTAAAATAATCACCATAAATTTCATTGATTTGTTCAAAATCATCCATATCAGAGATGAACACTTCTACTTTCATTACATCTTCAAAATCATATCCAGCCTCCAATAAAATAGCCTTTAAGTTCTCCATAATCTGTCTAGTTTGAATCCCCACATTAGCAGTAATTACTTCTCCACTTTCTGGATCAATAGCAATTTGACCTGAAACAAATAATGTACCATTTAGCTCAGTTGCTTGAGAATAAGCTCCTAAAGCCTGTGGTGCTTTATCAGTATTAATAATCCTTTTTGCCATTGCTTAATCCCTCCACTTATTTTATTATAGATTTCTATTAAAACATTGTAAATATAAAGAAACAGTAACAAATGACGAGTAACAGGTGATAAATTAAGTTGTTTACCTAGATCATAAAACCTATATTTCCCCCTTAAACTATCGCAATTAGACAACAATTGATTGATCAGATTTAGAGGTCAAGTCTTATTAACGCTTCGCTACAATTACTCTCTTCAAAGTCTAATTCAAAATAAAAAATTAATATATGTAGGGAATGGTCGCGACCATTCCCTACATATATTAATTCTTATAAGGATGGTCACCTGTATTATAATTAAATAATCTAAGAAATGTGCTGTTTTATAGTGCTTTATTGCAATAAATTTTTTAAGGATTGATGCCTACTAAGATCCTCTTATCTCTTATCTCTTATCTCTTATCTCCTATCCCCTATCTCCTGAACTGTATCAGTATCTATCTATTATATTAAAACATAATTAGATCTAAATAACAATAAGAAAAAAGAAAGCATTAGCTGCTTTCTGTTAAATCTATATCTTGTAATAAAAATTATAATTAAGTTAAATTTTTTTTAGTCTATAACCATTCCATTTAAATAAATTTCAACAATATCTTCTCTAATTTTATTTGTTAAAAAATCTTCTTCAAACATCATACAACGTATAATAGTTATATCAATCATCCCAATTAAAGCAGTAGCTGCATTAAGCGCATTTACTTCTTTAAATTTACCCTGTTCTATCCCTTCTTCAATAATATCTTTAATAAATCCAGTGTAAAGCGACATCATCTCTTGAATAGCATTCTTAAATTTACTTTTATATCCCCAAACTTCTCGGATTAAAAATTTATTTGCTCCATGAATAGCACAAAAGTTCAAATGTGCATCTATTACTTTCTCTATTTTTTGAATAGGATCATCTAATTTAATTATATCAGCCTTAACCTTTTCAAATATTATATTAAACCTAAACTCAATCAAAGAAAAAATTAGATCTTCTTTATTTTCAAAATAACGATATAAAGTTCCTTTTCCTATACCTGCTGCTTTCACAATCTCTTGCATCGTTGTAGAAGTTGTACCCTTTTTAGCAAACTTCTCTATCGCAGCCTCAAATATCTTCTCTTTTTTGGGATGCATTATATCAACTCCTTAACTTTTAATTATAATTAACAAAAATTATTAAACAATCAGTTTTTTTATATTATAAATAAACTACTACTAATTAAATTATAAAAGAAATTAAGATAATTTAAAAGTTATAATTTAAATTAGCCCTAATAATAGACTCCTCATTATTCTGATCATAAGATAGATAACAATCCAACCTAAAGGGTTTCAGTCCCAATAAATAAAAATCTCCATTAAAACCAACCCCATAAGCTAGAGAGGATTCTTTATCATTTAAATAATCTGTGAATAAATAAGCGCCAATATCTTTAATATCAATAATTTTTGTCAATTTTATGCTTTTAACAAACTGATGGGTATAAGCATAATCTAAAGAAAATTGAAACCTACTAAAATCATCTGGAGTAGATCCTCGATAAATCAGAGGAGATTCTATAAGCTCACTATTATTAAATACTACTTTCGGTTTTAAAAGCCAAGAATCGCTTAATTTAGAAACTGTCTTCTTAGAAATTAAAATTTTAGGAACTTTACCAGCTTCATCAAAGAATAAATCAATTTCTCCTTCTAAATCTAATCTATTAAAACCTAGCTCATACTTAGCATCTGCAAAAACATAACTATTATTATTAATACTTCCTACCCCTGCACTCCAAAAATAATTATCCTCATAATATCTAATCCCTATCTCTCCATCATCAGTCTCATTAGACTCAATTCTGGTCTTAGCTATAAGATCAGTGTTTTGAGTTAACTTCTTCCACCTAAGTTCTGCTTCTAAATCATTAGTAACATTATTAGTTGCTAGAAATTTAAAATCAACCTTATCTTTTTCAAACTCAAAGCCATATTGGGGAATATTTAAATAACTTCTTAACAAATCTTGTTTAAAGAAAGAATAGTCTTGCCCATAATGAAGAACTGGATTAAATATAATAGAAGAAACTAAAATTCTATCATATTTTATATCATTAAACTCTTGATCTAAAGCTAACTTCTTTCTAGCTACTCTTTTTCTCAAAGGAATTCTTTTAGATTTTAAGGCCACTTTTAGTTTTGAAATCTGATCTTTAGTGCTTTGATATCCAATTTCAATTAATTCACCAGCACTACTAAAATCAAAAAAAGAGTAACCACTAATATCAGCTTCAACTATTATATCTGAATAATTGTTAAGTATTCTCTTATTATTCTTCTCTGAGACTATATCTACATATCGATTAATTATCTTATTTGGAGTTTCATAACTATCATGACTTTTATCAGCTGTATACGTAGTAGCAATCACAAAATCTGCCCCTAAAGCTTTAGCTGCCTTAGCAGGGGAATTTTCTAAAATACCAGGATCAGCAAAATATTTATCCTCCATCTGATAAAGTGGAAAGAAATGAGGAATAGCATAGGAAGCTTGTACTACTTTGGATATTCTATCGGTAGTAATTATATACTTATGCCCACTATCTACTTCTAAAGTTAATAAGGCTGTAGGTATAGGAAATTTTTCTAACCTCTTATAAGGTGCTATATTCTCAAGAAACTTATTAACTTTAGCAGTCTCAAAAAAAGAGTCATTATCTATAAAATTCATTTCCAATAAATTAGTAAAGGGAGCTTCTGTTACTATCTCTTCAATCTGCTCAATAGAAATTCCACTACCATACATAGTTCCAATAATCGATCCCATACTAGTTCCTACAATTAAATCTATTGGAATATCTTCCTCCTCTAAAGCTTTAATCACACCTATATTAAAAAAAGCTTTAGCCCCTCCACCTGTCAATGCGACTGCAACTTTTGGACGGGAAGATGATTTAAAGCGCTGATAATCTTCTACTAAATATATTTCCTCATCTTTGACCACTCTAGTCAAATTACTATCTGCATTTATATTTGCCAAAACATAAGTTGAATTAAGAGAAACTAATAATAAAACAGTTAAATATATTCTAAACTTCTTTGACATAATAACATCACCCCCATGTTAGAAAAGAGACCTAGCTAGGTCTCTTTTCTGATTTATTTATCCCTCTATAGAGATATTATCATCAATCTTATACTCATAGTTCTTATAATTAATATTAAAAACTATAGAATAAACTACAGGAACTGCTACAAGAGTTATTAATAACCCAAAGGCTAATCCAAAGATTAAAGATACCGCCATTCCACCAAATAGTGCATCACCACTAAACCAAAGTGGTAATAAACCACAAATAGTTGTTGCACTAGTCAAGAAGATTGGACGTAATCTTCTTTTAGCAGCTTCTAAAATAGCATCTTGTGGACTTCTATTAAATTCATCTAATTCTATACCAATTCTATCAATGAGTACAATCGAATTATTAATAATTATTCCCACCAAAGATATAAGCCCTAATATTTCCATAAATCCAAAAGCTTTTCCAGTAACTAGCAAACCAATAGCTACTCCAATAATTGTAAGTGGTACTATTAATATAATTGTCAATGGTTTCTTATAAGAATTAAATTGAATAACAAGCAATAACAAGATAACTAATCCAGTTATAGGTAGCTGTGCTCCAATAGATTCATTAGCTTCTGTAGAACTTTCATATTCTCCACCAAAAGCATAGTTATATCCTCTTCCCCAACTTGATTTCTCCTGATCAAGCCATGGTTTTAATTGATTATTAATTTCTGCTGCTGTATAACCTTCCTTCGTATCTGCTTTGACAGTAATCGTTCTAATACCATCCCTTCTATAAATCATAGAAGGCTCCCATAAATTCTTGATTTCTGCTATCTGTTTTAGTGAAACAGATTTTCCTGTTCTTTGAGAATAAACTTTAGTAGTCTCTAAAGTAGAGATATCAATATTTTTACTCTGCTTATCTCTTAATAATACTGGTATTATATCATTATCTTTTCTATATTCTGTTAACTGAATACCATCTAAGACTGTTTGCAAAGAAATTGCTACATCTCTATTACTTAGACCAGCTTTTTCTAGTCGATCTTGATTTATATTTATAGTTAGTTTCTTAGTTTTCAATCCCCAATCATCACTAATGTCTTCAACTCCATCAATTGTTCTAAGCTTATCTTTGACAGAATGAACTATATCATAAAGCTTATCCATTTCCCTACCAGAGACTCTAATTTGAATTGGTTTTCCCACAGGCATGATCTCTAATTCTTGAGCTTTAACTTCGCTATCAGGAAATTTATTAATAGTATATCCTTCTAATTTAGGAATTAAATCTTTAATTACCTCTACAGAAGTTGTGTTAATTAAATAGTAAATATATTCAGGGCTATTTAATTCAGCACTATAAGCTAAGGTAAATCTTGGAGCACCTTCTCCTATAAAAGTTCCCCAATTTAATATTCCCTCATCTTTATATTTTACTGTAGTTCCACCAGATAATAGCTGTTTAAAGAAGCTTACTTCTTCTTGTTCTGGCTTTACTTTTAATTTATCTTCTATATACTCATCTATATTTCTGGCAACCATTTCTGTTCTTCTAATTGAAGTCCCTTTAGGCATCTTAACTTCAAAGGTCATCACAGTCTTCTTATCTTTAGGCATAAATACTTTAGGCACTAAGCCCATTCCTTTAACTCCTAAAAATACTATGAAGATCATTAAGATTACAAATAACACTTTATGCTTCATTAGACTTAATAGTAATTTACCATGACCTTTATATATTCTCCCATTATATGCCTCTTCTTTCTTATCAATCTTCAAAAATAAGACGGCAAACAAAGGAACCATAGTCAAAGATAATACCCAAGATGTCATTAAAGCTAAGGCTACTACCTTAAAGATTCCACCAGCAAACTCTCCTACATTAGATTGAGCAAATCCAATTGGAGAGAATGCAGCACAAGTTACTAAAGAAGCTACTAATAATGGAACCTTTAACTCCTTAGCTGAAGAAATAGCTGCTTCTAATTTACCCATTCCCTCTTCTAATTTAGCTATAATTGATTCTGCCATAACAACAGAGTTATCAACTAACATTCCTAAAGATATTATTAAAGCTGCTAAGGAGATTGTATCTATTCCTATTCCAAAGATTGACATCAAAAGAAAGGTAATAGCAATTACTACCGGAACTAAGGTAGATACTAAAACTCCTTCTTTTAATCCTAAAAATATTAGTAATACAGCTATAACTGTTAAGGTACTTTGAATTAAGTTTGCAGTAAAACTACTTACCTTCTTTTCAACTAATTTTGATTGTAAAGAGATAAAATCAAAATTTACACCTATTGGATACTGAGTCTTGAAATACTCTACCTTGTCTTGAACCTTCTTTCCTAATTTAGTAATTTGACCTCCATCTTTCATAGAGATAGCCAATCCTAAAGCTGGCTTATTATCTACTCTCATCTTAGCACGAGCTGGATCTATATATCCTTCTCTAACATCTGCTATATCTTTTAGATAAATCATATTACCATCAGGAAGTGAAATTAAAGTATTTTTAATCTCTTCTACATCATTATAATCACCTGTTGGCTCTAGAGGAATCCTTTCTGATCCTAATTCTATATTCCCCCCTGATAATATAATATTTCTTCCTGCTAACATCTGTTGTAACTGATATGGAGAAAGATTCATCTCAGATAACTTATCATTATCATATTCTATGAAAATTCTCTTGTCTTGCTGTCCAACTATATCTACTTTAGCAACCTCATCTATAGTTAAGAGTTCATCACGCATATCTTCAACCATATCTTCAAGCTCAGCATAGCTATAATCTTCTCCAGTAATTCCGATTATAGTTCCAAAAACATCTCCATACTCATCATTAATAATAGGCCCTATGCTATTTGATGGTAATTGAGATTTAATTGCATTAACCTTTCTTCTCATGCTATCCCAGATTGGTCTCAAATCTTTATATTGTGACTCTATATTTACTTTTACTAAAGAAAAACCGGTTTTATTTGTACTTTCTACATAATCTAATTCTGGTATTTCCTTGACTGCTTCCTCAATTTTATCAGAAATTAAATTTTCAATTTTATCAGGACTTGCTCCTGGCATATAAGTTATTATCGTAGCTGTTTTAACAATAAAACCTGGATTTTCAGATTTTGGCAGATTAAAATAAGCTCCAACTCCACCTATAATCAATAAGGCTATTAGAGTAAAAGTTACATACTTCTTCTTAATTGCTAATTCAGTAAATCCCATTTATTTGCCCTCCCTTCTAGTTTAGTAATCGAACTTCTTGATTGTCTACTATTTGAGTTGCACCTTTAGTTACTACAAGTTCTCCTATCTTTAATCCATTTAAAATTTCTATACCTTTAGAGTTAAGTTTTCCTGTCTCTACTCTAACTTTCTTTACTTTTGCATATCCATCAGAAAATTTGCTTAATGTATATACAAAATTACCTTCATCATTAGCAATTACTGCTGATACTGGTAAAATCAATTTGTTTTTATCCTCTGAAAAACTAAAATAAACCTTTGCTGTCATTCCAGCTCTTAGTTCTTTTAGACCTTTAGTGATTCTTATAGTTAGTGGATAGTTTCCTTTATAACCCTTAATTTGCCTTCCGATCTCATCTACTCTTCCTTGCAAATTACTTTTATTAAGAGCTAAAACTTCTATTGCTACTTGCTGACCTTCCTCTATCTTGGAGATTAAGTTCTCATCAACAAATACCTTTACCTCAAATCCACCATTACCATCAAGTGTAAATACAGGCCTACCTGCACTTATATTCTCATTTGGTTCATAATCTTTCTTGACAATAGTTCCTGACATAGGTGCCTTTAGCTCAGTATAGCTTAACTTTAATTTAGCTAATTCCAATTGACTTTGATAGGAATCAACTCTTGCTCTAGCATTTTCCACACCTTCTTTAGCTTCTGCTAATTGAGCTTTAACCTGTTTTAATTTTGCTTCAACAGATTCTTTGGCAGCTTTAGCTTTATCATAATCTGCTTTAGATACATTATTATTTTGATATAATCTTTTAATTCTATTAAAGCTACTAGTTGCTTCACTATACTGTGCTTCTACACTAGCTATCGCAGATTCTACTTGTGAAACCTTTGCCAAGGAACTACTTACTCCAGCTTTAGCTTGACTTATGTTAGACTCCATTGCTTTTACTTGTAATTTATAATCGGTCTTATCTAACTCAGCTAATAATTGACCCTCATCTACTTTATTACCAACCTCTACAAATATATTTTCTATCTTCCCTGGTATCCTAAAACTAACATTAATACTTACATTTGGCTCTAAAGTTCCAGAATAACCGTAAGTGAAGTCCACCTTCTTTAATTCTACTTTCTGATACTCAACGGGCCTGATAACCTTCTTAACTGCTGCTTCCTTTGCTACACTATTGCCACATCCTGCTATTATCAAGGATAAAACAGCTAATGTTAATAATATTAATAAAGCTTTTATTTTTTTCATCTTCTTCCTCCTTTAAAACTAGTTAATATCAATAATATCAAAATTTCCAAGTGCTCTTTGTACCTCAGCTACTGAATTCAAGAAATTATATTTGGTTACAAACTCTTGCCTCTTAGCATTTATTACTGCTGATTGAGCATCCAAAAGTTCAGCAACTGACACAAGACCTTTAGAATAAGCATCTTTAACCAACTCTAAATTTTTATATGCTGTATCCACTGCATCCTTAGCATATTTATTCTTTCTATACTCTGTATTAACAACTGTTAGTTTATTTCTAAGATTTTGTGATAATTTATCTACCAAAGATTTTTTAGTTGTTTTTAACTGTTGAATCTCTTTTTTAACCTTAGAAAGTTCTACCTTCTTGTTACCACCATCATATAATGGAAAAGAGGCTTGAATACCAATACTCCACTCATCTTCACCATGAGCATCTGCCCCACTTGGACCATCTATACCCCATTCTTCTAAATAAGTATCATATTGTGCAGATAATCCTATTTGAGGTAGGTAATATCTTCTTTTCTTCATTTGATATTCTCTCTCTTTGACTTTGATTAAATAATCTATACTTTCTACCTCTGGTGAATTTTGAATACTTTCTTTAACCAGTTTCTCACTTAAATTTTCTAATTCCCAGGAATTATCAATTTTAAATTCTTTATACAATTCTTGGAATAGGTTCTGTTGATCTATTTCTGTTAGTTCAATATCCTCTGTTAAAGGTAGGTTTAAAGTTCTTTTTAGATTATCCTTAACCATCCTTAATTGACTTTCTGCTTGTGATAAGTTCATTAACCCTACTGACTGTTGACTTTCCCATCTATATATATCAGCAGGTCCTGAAACCCCAATTTCATTTTTAGTTTTGGCTATATTTAGATTATCTTTAATTAATTGAATATTCTCTTCCTGTAACCTCATATCTGCCCTTACCTTTAATGTTTGAATATAAGAATTAATAGTATCTAAAATCAAATCTAATTTCTTCTTCTTTAACTCTACTTTACTTTGTTTGTATAAATCTCCCTTGATATCTATATTAGCATTTAGATCTTCACTAAATAAGACTTGTTCAAGCTTTAGCCCACCAGTTAACTTCTGTTCTGATGCAATTCCTTTTCCTGCTCTAGTTTCATCTACCTGAGCATAGGTAGTATTTAAATCAAATTTCGGCTTTCTTTTGTTGCTAGCTTGTTTTAAATTATCTTGAGCTATGTCTAAATCTTTTTCTGCTGCTTGTAAATCTAAATTATTATCAAGAGCAGTTTCTATCGATTCTTGTAAAGTTAATTCTTCTTTGACTGAATTATCCTGATTAATTAACTTAGCAGTCTCTAAAATATCCCAGTCAGGTAAAAATCCTATCTCATGTGCCACTTTCATATTGATAACAAATTCCTCATCACTTTTATCAATATAAATCGGTAAATCAGCAGCTTCTTCTCCTGCCAAGATCAGTTCTAGATTAAGTGCTGCAGCTCTTGCCCTTGCATTTATTTCTTTATTATGAGAATATCCTGCTAAAAATCCTTCTTTATACCTCATAATATCTGCTAATGTAAAGGTAGGAATTTTTCGTTGATTCAATTCAGCAAGTAGCAAAGATCCTTTATCCTCTGATATAAGTGGGAAAATATAAGCTACTTCAACCTTATCTAATTCTTTTATAATATCTTTTTTTGAATTGTTTGTATATATGTAATCTACCTTTATATTATTTTCTTTTGCTTCTTGATTTAATAGCTCCACTATTTTTTCATTTCCCATAATAAGATTCTTAGGAGTTATAAAAGTCATCTTATCAAAATTAGTTAATCTCTTAAAAAACTTAATATCCCTTTTCAAAAAAGAATTAACAGTTATAAAATTTAAATTTTCAACTCCACTCTTATCTTCTTTGATACTAAAATTGACAGTATCATCATCAATTATAAAAGGAGCTATAACTGCTTTGCTAAAATTATCTCTACTTATGGCAGAGTAAGAACCCAAAATTCCTGCTGTGATAATAACATCTATCTCCTGATTAGCCAATAACTTATCCATTACTATATTATGAACTGCTAAATCATCAGCTCTAAACTCACTGAATTCAACTTGATATTTATCAGATAATAATTCTAATACCTCCTTTTCAATCCTCTTTTTTAATTTTAAATTAAATTTATCATTGCCTTCATAAATTATACCAATATTTACTTTATCAAACTCAGATTGATAACTTTCTTCTGCATAAGCTAAATTTGATATTATTAAGCTAAATAACATGCAAAATACTAGACTTAATACTATATTTTTTCTCATCAAAAGAGCACCTCCATTTTATCTTAATTATTAGTTATCTTCTTTATTAAAATTCAACTATATCACTATTATCTCACCCCTTACAGTCTTATATAAGTTATAGAAGATATACTTCAAACTAGAAAATTAATCAAAACAACAGAACTGACTAGTCAGTTCTGTTGTTTTATATTATAAATAATTATAGTACCATTGTCAAGAAATTTATAATCTAGAAATCATTTTGAAAAATACAAGACACATTATATTTATACAGCTTCCCACTTAGGGCATTTTGATCCCCAACGAGCAATAACCTCATCTTCTTGATGAATATTGATAATCTCACAATGATTTGGACATCCTTCACACTCAAAGCTAGATACATGATAATTAAAATCAGATGTATCAAATCCTTTAAAATTGCTTTTCCCCTTCTCTTTGACTGCTTCATAAGCTAAAACTGCTGAGCCAATTGCTCCCATAACATCATGATATTCAGGGACAATCACCTTTAATCCTAATTCACTTTCAAAAGATTCTTTAATCCCTTTGTTAGCTGCTACCCCACCTTGAAAGACAACTGGACCCAGAATTTCTTTACCTTTACCTACATTATTAAGATAATTCCTTACTAAAGCTTGACAAAGTCCGGCTATTATATCTTCTAAATTATGCCCTAATTGTTGCTTATGTATCATATCAGATTCTGCGAAAACAGAGCAGCGACCTGCTATCCTTACAGGATTATTAGCCTTTAAAGCAATTTTACCAAATTCATGGATAGGTATATTTAAGCGGCTTGCCTGTTGATCTAAAAAAGAACCTGTTCCAGCTGCACAGACTGTATTCATAGCAAAATCAACTACAACTCCATCTCTTAAAATTATTATTTTTGAATCTTGCCCTCCAATTTCTAGTACAGTTTGAACTTCAGGTACAACTGTTGAAGCAGCCACTGCATGAGCAGTTATCTCATTTTTAGTTATATCTGCTCCTACAATAACTCCAGCTAAATTTCTAGCACTTCCTGTAGTACCTACCCCTAGAATTTCTATATCTATTGAATCTTTTATTCTCATCAATCCTTCTTGAATAGCTCTAATTGGCTGTCCTTCAGTTCTAATATACAATTTCTCTAATACCTTTCTATCTTGATCAATAATCGCAATATTAGTACTAACTGAACCTACATCTATTCCCATATAGCCTTCTTTCATATTATCTTCTCCTTCTTTTTATCTTTACGAGATAATAGATCAACAAAAGCTTCTAACCTAGTAATATAGCCTGCTTCCCCTGTGTGCTCATCTACACTCAAAGATAATATAGGTATATCTAAATCTTTACTTACAGTAGGCAAAATACTTTGTGCAATAATCTCAGGCATACAAGTAAAAGGACCTAAATGAACAACTCCATCAAAATTTTTTTGAGAGTATAATACTGCTTCTCCTACTGATTCTACTCCATGTCCTCCTACAAAATAATTCAAATATGGTTTAGCTAGTTTCGCAATTCTACGACGATTCTTATCCTTTCTAAAAATTGATATATATAGATGTTCTTCTATCCAATCTGTTAAATAGACCGATTTATCAACTAAAACACCCAATTCTCCTAACTTCTCCTCTATATGTAAATTAGTGAAAGGTTCTAATAAGACATAGATCTCTCCAACTAGCCCTACTTTTAAAGGAGTATAACCTTGAACCTGTTCTAGAGAATTCAATCTATTTTCTATCTTATCTGTAACTTTTCTAGTCTCATCAATATTATTAGCATTATCAATCATAGTTAATCCCTGATTGTAAAGCTTTGTTGCCTCTTTTCTATTAACTAAATAAGGTCTAAGTTGATTAGTTAATCTATTAATATGATCCACAGCCTTAGCCTTTACCCAAGCCCGTTCCCAAGCTGTTTTGATTTTCATTATAGAAATATTTCCTAGTAACATTTTCAAACTCTTATAAAACTCTTTCCAGTGCCCTTGAATAGGCTCAAATATTATCATATTAAAATTATAACCTAGATCATTTAATATATCCTTTTGTACCTCACCATAATATCCAAAACGACAAGGACCAACACCACCACCCATGATAATAGTATCAGCACCTTTTTCCAGGGATTCTATATAGTTTCCAATATTTAATTTCAGAGGTAAGCAAGCGAATTCAGGAGAATATTTTACACCTAAATCTAAAGTTTTTTTGGTAATGGCTGGAGGAACAATAACATCTAATCCTAATTCTGTTAATAATGTTTTCACTGGAATTGACATTGTTCCCATATGAGGAAAAGTAACCTTCATCTATACCCCCTCCCATTGTATCATATCTACAAAAGCTTCTAATCTAGTAACTAATCCAGCTTCACCTGTATGCTCATCCAAATTAAGAGTCATAAAAGGTTGTTTCTTTCTTCGTTTTGCTTCTCTTTCAATCATCTCTCCAATTAATGAATCTGGACCACATCCAAAAGCAGTCAATTGAATAATACCATCTATATCATTCCGATCGAAAAAATGATAAGCAGCTCCCATCATATTTTTACTCAAAGTCCAGAATAAATCTTTGGATAAATTAGAAGTTCCATCTTTCAAACAAGACTCTGATAACATTTCAGCAGTTATTACTTCTACTCCCATATCCTTTAATTTATTAATCAAATTCATACTAATATGTTTATCATAAATAATATATTCATGGCCTAGTACTCCAATTTTATATTTGGAGTTATCATTAACTCTAGATCTGATCTGACATCGATAAGCTTTTAACTCTTTCCATGCTTTCCAAAGAGCTAAATTAACTTGCCAAAAATTCTTACCTAATATATCACCAACTTCTCTAGCTGCTTTAATTAAGTTAAGCCTATTATTTCTCAAATTTATCGTTGTATCTATTATTGGTGGTAAATTTGAAATATTATACTTAACCATATCAGGTAAGCCCATGAACTTAGGACATAAATACTCTTTAGAGTTTATGCTAACAATTCTTGGAATAAATAAATAATCAACCTTATCCTTCAAATAATGTACATGACCTAGAAATAATTTAACAGGCAAACAAGCCTCATCTACAGCTAACCTTATTCCAGCATCTACTGTATTCTTAGTAGATTCTTTAGAATTTACAATTTCGCAGTCTAACTCTTTAAAAAATCTATTCCATGCAGGATAATATCTATGATACAACAAAGCTTGTGGTATACCTATCTTTGTTTTCACCAAATCACTCCCTACATTAAAATCTATTATTCATCTGATAAACGATCAGCATCTTTACTTCGACGTATATTAGGCCTTCTATCACTTAAGTTCAAAATAGATTGCCTAATCAGATAACTCTTCAAGGCTTTGGCATTAAATGGAATTAAAGGCCACAAATATGGGGTTCCAAAAGAATTGCTCATAGCAAATAATAAGAAGATTAATATTATCCCCCCAATCAATCCTGCCAATTTAAAATAGATTACTAAAACTATTAGTCCTAAACGTAAAATCTTGATTGTTAAAGCAAATTCAAAACCAGGTATAGTAAAATTACTGATTCCAGCTATAGCCATATAAAGAATCGTTTCTGTACTAAATACTCCTACCTTAACTGCAAATTCTCCTAACATTAAAGCACCAATTAAACCTAAAGACGTTGCCAAAGAACTGGGAGTTTGTATCGATGCCATCCTTACTAAATCAATACCAAAACTAGCTAAAATAAATTGAATCCCTATTGGAATTTTTCCCATCTCTCTAACTCCTATAAAGTCTAAACTTTTAGGTAACCATTCTGGTCCATAAGCTAAAACTAACCATAATGGAGGTAATATTAAAGACAATAAAACAGCAGCAAAGCGAAGTAAAGTTAAATAAGTCCCAGGAAGTGGTGATTGACGATATTCCTCGATATTCTGTGTATGGTCAAAAAAAGTAGCAGGTAGAATTAAAGCTGTTGGGGAATTATCAACTATAACACAAACCTTCCCTTCTAAAATACTAGAAGTGATCACATCTGGACGATTACTGTATCTAACTGTCGGTAATGGATTCCAAGTATTACGAGTTAAGAAATCTTCTACAGTTCTATCAGCTAAGGGCAGACCATCTACATCTATATCTTTAATTTTATCCTTCACATCTTTTACTAGTTCTGGATCAGCAATATCTTCAATATAAACTACAGCAATATCATTTTGTGACCTCTTTCCAGCCCTCAAAGCTTCAGCCCGCAATTTGGGATCACGAATCCTTCTTCTAATCATTTGTAGATTAAAGAGCATAGTCTCTATAAAACCATCCTCTGGACCACGAGTTGATTTTTCTAACTCAGGTTCTGCAGGACCACGAGACATCCAAGTCCTACCATCAATAATAATTGCTTGATCTGCCCCATCAATTAATAATGCTTGAGGACCAGCTAGAACCTCATTCATTAAGTCATTAACATTGTCTACAGTAGATACCTCAACCCATGGCAACTTACTTTCTAGTATCTTCTTTATTACATCAACACTTAAGTCTTCTCTCTTTATTTCCATTAAATATTCTAACAAACGATTATAAAGACCACCTTTAATCATACTATCAATAAATATTAAACTAGCATCTTTGCCCCCTATCTTAAAATCTCGATTAATAAAATCAAAGGTCTTAGGACCATCTACTATGTCTTTAATAACCTGTAGATTTTCACCTAACTCCTTACTGATCTTCTTTTTCTTGTCCATTCTTTACTCCACTCCTCTTTAATACCTCTTCTAACGCTTTTGTTGTAATAGGAGCTCCAATTTCAAAATAATCCTTACCAGACATCTTACCTATATCTCCTATTCCGATTACTATTCCATCAAAGTTGTTAACTATATCAACTGTATCACCTTCTAAAATATGATGCCCCTTAGCTTCTAATTCTCCTCCTTTATTGACTGGTCCAGAGACTAATTTTCCATCTCTAGTTACTGAAATCTCTGGCTTTACACCTTCAACATCTTTAGCATTAGATGCAACTGCCACTATTCCTAAAACATCAACTTTCTCTGATTTTATTATTCTTTCCATAGCCCTTTCACCCTTACCATAACCAAAATTTCCTTCATCATCTACCATTAAAACAATTGGATCAGCAGGGCACTCTTGAATCATCTCTATTAATTCCTTACCAGAACAAGGTGTTGGATTACCTCCAGATTTTGAAATTACTCTTAAACCCAAATTTTGACTTGCTTCTTCTACTGCTTTTTGGGCAGTCTTATCACCATCACTAACAATTATTACTCTTTTTTTCTGCAATATATGTTCTCTCCTTATTATTGGGATTTTTAAAATTAATATACACTATTCTTTAGGTCTAAAAATAGCTGCCATTAAGAAACCAATAATTATCGAGGCACTTACTCCTGTACTACCTACTTCTAAAACTCCAGCGAATAAACCTAAAAATCCGCCTCGGTCTGTCTCAGTTAATACTCCCTTAGTTAAAATATTTCCAAAATTCATAACTGGTACAGTTACTCCTGCCCCTCCTATATCAACTAAAGGTTGATATAACCCTAAACCAGTTAATATAGATCCCATAACAATCATCAATACCAATAAATGGGCTGGAGTATAATTTGTAAAATCTAAAAATAACTGACCAAGTCCACAAATAAATCCTCCAACTAAAAAAGCCATTAATAAGTTCATTTTCTATCCCTCACTTCCAGTTAGATCTTCTATTCTTGGGACTTCAATCTTTGTAGCTAAATTATCTCTAATACTTGGGCGGCCAATTCCTTCACTTAGGTGACCAGTTCCCTCCAAAGTTACTGCATGAGCAATACAAGGAATACTTTCTCCTTGCAAATAGGTCAATGGATTTAATAATGCTCCTGTTCCTAAAACTAATATTCGATTAAAATTCCCATGCATTAACTCAGGTAATAAATAAGAAGCTACTACAACAGCTGAACAACCACATCCACTTCCTCCAGCCCCTACTTTTTGATTAGAGTTGTAAATCATTACCCCACAATCATCATAATTCTTAGTAATATCACATCCTTGTTCAGATAATAACTCCAAGGTTAATGATTTACCTACTTTGCCCAAATCACCAGTTACAATTAAGTCATACTCTTTAGGGCTACGATTAGTATCCTTCAGATGCTGCAAAATAGTATCAGCAGCTGCAGGTGCCATAGCTGAACCCATATCATTTGGATCTTTTACTCCTAAATCTACTATTTTACCTAAAGTTGCTTCTCTTACTTGCACCCCTCCAGGCTGATTACTTAAAATTGTAGCCCCTGCACCTGTTACAGTTAGTTGCTTATAAGGTGGATATTTATCTCCATATTCATTAGGTGTTCTAAATTGTCTTTCTGTAGCTTGATAATGGCTAGAAGTAAAACTAATCACTTTATTAGCAGCTCCACCATCTATCATCATCGCAGCAATAGCCATAGCTTCAATCATCGTAGAACAAGCACCAAATAAACCTAAAAATGGAACTGGAAATTTACGGGCAGCAAAATTAGAAGCTATAGTCTCATCTAATAAATCTCCTCCTAATAAGCAATCAATCTGATCTTCAGATAACTTTACCTTCTTTAGCACATTATTTATAACATCTTCTACCATTTTTATCTGTGCTTGTTCCCAAGTCTTCTGGTTATTGTAGCCATCACTAATTATCTCATCAAAGTATTCCCCTAAAGGACCTTTGCTCTCTTTATCTCCAACAATAGATGCAGCAGAAATAATTTGAGGAGGATTATTAAATTTTATCGTCTGACTTCCTTGTTTTTCCATTATATCTACACCTCTAAACTATTAATAATTTTATAACACCAATTAAGAATGCTGATAACATCCCATATGTTAAAACAGGTCCTGCTATCGAATATATCTGTGCTCCCAATCCTAAAATATATCCTTCTTGTTTATACTCCATAGCTGGTGAAACAATAGCATTAGCAAAACCTGTAATTGGAACAATAGTTCCCGCCCCTGCAAACTGCGCTATTTCATCATAAACCCCTAATCCAGTTAATAATCCACCAATAAATATTAAAAGAATAGTTGTATAAGATCCAGCATCATTAAGAGATATACCTTTACTCGTGAAATAATTGATGACTATTTGCCCAAATAAACAGATTAATCCCCCAATTAAATAAGCCAAAAAGAAGTTCTTCAACTTTGAATCTGTAGGCTGATGTTTTTTTATCAATTTTTGATATTCATCTGGTGTTTTATCTATTGTTCCCATTTAATTCCCTCCATAACTGCTAGAAAAAATTTTAATATTCTACATTGCTTAAGGTAATTGCTTTCATATAAGATATACTCACACTATTTATAGAAATTAATATTGAATAAAATCAAAAGATTGTTAGACTCAGATATCACAAATCAAAATTAAATATATATAGATTACGACAGCTCAGGAGTTAGGCGTTAGGACTTAGGAGGTAGGAAGACCTTAATAACCTCCAACCCCTATCACCGAAAAATCTCTCAATCTATCCATTAAGCTTCACTTTTAAAATGTAAAAAATTATTTCAATCTATATTTTCAAATTAAATATTCTTCTTTACTATTCGATATTAATCAATAGCTAGCAATTAAAGTTATTAGGACCATAATTTTGGAAAGAACCAATAAATTAAAGATCCAATTACTTTACCTAATATAATGATAAACAGTAATTTATCCATTTCATCTTTCAAACCTAACCTTTTACTTAAAATAGGTAGAACCTTTAAGGTCTCTGTTAAAGCAGCTGCTATCAACCCTACAAAGATTCCAAATATTAGCCCTAGAATTATAACTAATAGCTTATTAATAAAAAAAAGCTGTGGTAAATTCAAATTAAAAAAATCAATAATTGTCCCAACTACAGCTCCTAAAATTATAGATATCTGATATAGTCTACTATATTTTTTTGATCTGCTAAGGTGTATTAGACGAGGAATAACATCTAAAACCATTAAAAAGGCAACTAAGGCTATTCCAACTATCAATCCCTCTGAAAACCCAATTAAAAGTAAGATAAGCCCCTTCATCTAATCCCCACCTAATAATGTTTATTCTGATTTCCTTTCTTAGCCTGCTTAGTTTTTTGATACAAGGAAAACTGATTAACTTTATTTTTATATAAGTACATCTCTATCTCTAGTGGGCTAGGATCTTCTTTATTAAATTTATATTTATAAATCTGATTAAAGAAGATAATCATTCCACATCCTAGACCTATTGAATAAGAAATTTGTAATAATAAAGGACGTTTCGTAAATTTCCCCATAACTAATGCATAAATCTGTTGATGAACTTTTACCATACTTACATCGGCATGAAAATTCATAATTGCCATTGCTGATCCTATAAATAGTATTATACTTACTGCTAAAACATATAATCTAGATGGTTTATTTTTATTAAAGGATTGTTGCGAATTATCTTCTATGTCAACAATTAAATCTGCTTCACCTAAATGTTCTATTCTTGCTTCAGGAAACTCTCTTTTAATTGCTTGTACAATTTCTAAAGCAGTAATTATCATAGATTGTCCAGCTTTTTTTGTAACCTCTTTTACCTGAATTTTTTCTAATTTATCCTGTAATTCTTGATTTGTAATCACTTCTGCTAAGTCATTTATTAATAGTGTTTGATTTGGCTGAGCTTTAATTACCCTTTTAACTCTTAAAAATATCTCTTCCTTAATATCTTTAGTATTATTCATAATTTACACTTCTTAAACCTAAATCAACCTGATTACTAAAGACCTTTTTGGCTCTTGGTGATATTTCTTCTTCTGTAAAGATATTAGTCCATAAATAAAAATTAATTATGACAAGAAAGAGAAAAGCTATTAAATAGATTATCCTTTTGAGGTTAATTTTAAACATAGTTCACTTCCTTTCTTTACGAATAAAAAATAAAGAATATTTGTGAAGTTTGAATGATTCTTTTACTAATCTATATTTTCTAAATCTATTATATGTAAATTATTTAAATTCAATACAAAAAGCACAGGATTATCACCTGTGCTTATCTAATAGTTCTTCTTTTATTTTTTTTAGAATATTCTTTTCTAACCTAGAAACCTGTGCCTGAGATACCCCAATAATATTAGCAATCTCAATTTGTGACTTTTCTTGAAAATATCTCAATTTAATGATTAGCTGTGACCTGTCATCTAACTTCTTTAAGATAGTATTCAAAGCTAGCTGATTTAATCTATCATCATAATGATTATTAGAATCTACTAATTGATCAATCAATTCTAAAGTACTTCCTTCATTTTGATAAACCGATTTGTAAATTGAGGTTGGAGCTTGTACAGCCTCTAGAGCAGATACAATCTCTTCGTTAGATAATCCTACTTCTATACTCAATTCATGAATTGTAGGTTCTCGATTTAATTTATTTGTTAATTCTTCTTTAACTTTCTTTATCTTATAAGCTGTCTCCTTAATACTTCTACTAACTTTGATAACATTATCATCTCGTAAAAAAACCTTAATCTCTCCAATAATTAATGGAACTGCATAAGTTGAAAATTTCACATCCTTATTTAAATCAAAGCCTTCTATTGCTTTAATCAATCCTATAGTACCTATTTGAAATATATCTTCTAAAGAATATCCACTATTTTTAAAACGATGAGCAATCTTTAAAACTAACCTTAAATTATTCTCAATTAGATATTCTTTTGAAGATCTATCACCTTCTTGACTCTTAAATATCAATTCTTTTATCTGCTTTTGAGTTAATAATTTATGATTCTTGATATCTACATTTAATAAGCTATTCATAATGTCAGCTCCTAATTAACCTGTTTTTTCTCCTGAGCTGGTATCTTTATCATTTTTAAAGTTGTCCCCTTAGCAACTTTAGATTCTATCTCAAACTTGTCCATAAAAGAATCAATAAAAACTAATCCTAATCCCATTCTTCCTGCTGTAGTGTAAGCAGGTTCACAAGCAGCTTCAATATCTTCAATTCCACAGCCTTGGTCCTTAACTATTATCTCTAATTGCTCCCCATAAACTCTCATTCCTATTTCTATCTCACCACTTTCTTCTGCATATCCATGAATAATAGAGTTGGATACCGCCTCAGAAATAGCAACTTTTATCTCTTCTAACTCTGCCAAAGTAAAGTTTAGTTGTGAAGCAAAGGAAGCTACTGTTACTCTAGCCAATCCAATATTATCAGATAAGCTATCTATAGTTAATTTAGCTTTATTCTCCATCTTCTTACCTCCCCAAGATTTTATCTAATGCTTCTTCTTCTGATGAATAAATCTTTATAATCTTCAAAATTCCCGATAATTCAAATATTCTTTCGACTTGAGGAGTGACTTTAACCATAGCCAAGCTTCCTCCAGTTTTAGTAATTCGCTTATATGTCCCTAAAATTGCTCCTAATCCAGAACTATCAATAAATTTAATACCATCTAGGTTTAAAATGATATTTCTAATTCTATCATTTATTTTCTCTTCTAATTTCTCTTTAAAATGATCAACGGTATGTAAATCAAATTCTCCTTCCAATCTTATAATTAAGCTATTATTAATTTTTTTAAAGGATAATTTCATTATTATCACTCCTTTCTCTATTAATGATTCAATATTAACCATTTTTTTCCTGCTATTAACTGAAAATATTTTTCCTCTTTGAATAACTAATAAATTATAATCCAAAGAAAAAGACAGCCCTAAAGCTGCCATTATAAACTATTAACCTAACTTTATTACTACTAAATCAACTTAAAAAACATTCATCAACTTACTAATAAACCTCTTAAATATCTGAACTATAATCTTAAAGAAGTTAGCCTTCTCTACTCCTTGCTTAGCTACAAGATCTACTCTACCTAGAACCTCTTCCCCTTTTAATACTACAATCTCTCCTACCTTATCTCCAGATTTGACTGGTGCTACAACATCTTTATTGATTCTAGTCTGCTTTACGACCTCTTGCTCATCTCCTTTTATAACAGCAACCTGTAAATCATCTTTAGCAATAGCATCTATCTCTTCACTTTCACCTTTGAAGACTTTGACTTTAGTAACCTCTGCCCCTTTAGCTACAATATCGATCGACTTATGAATACTAAAGGCATAAGATAATAGCTCCCGCGCCTCTTTAAAACGTAACTTTGAGTTTGGGGCATTCATTACCACAGCTATAAATCTCATCCCACCTTTTCTCGCTGTTGATGATAAGCAAAATCCTGCTTCTTGAGTGTATCCTGTCTTCAATCCATCTGCCCCTTTAAAAAATCTAACTAAATTATTTGTATTACGTAAAAAACTTTCTCCATCACGCAAATGATCTATCCAAATAGATGTAAATTCGAGTATCTTCTTATGCTTTAATAATTCCCTTGACATCAATGATATATCATAGGCAGTTGTATGATTTCCTTCAACCTTGGGATCTGTTGGTGGTAAACCATTAGTATTATAAAAATAAGTATTCTTCATTCCCAATTCTTTAGCTTTATCATTCATCGCCTTTACAAAATTCTCTTCTGTTCCATAAAGATACTCTGCAATTGCTACACAAGCATCATTTGCTGACACCACTGCTACTGCTTTTAATAAATCCTGCAAAGTCATTTCTTCACCAGGCTCTAACCAAATTTGTGAACCTCCCATTTGTGCAGCAAATTCACTGGTACTAATCTTATCTTTCCAATCTGCTCTTCCTTGATCTATTGCTTCCATAGCCAGTAGCATAGTCATGATTTTTGTAATACTAGCTGGTGGTAACTTTTGATGTGGACTTTTTTCATAAAGTATTTTACCAGTCTTAGCATCCATTAAAATTGCTGATTTAGACTCTAAATTAAATTCAGGCTTATCTATAGCTAAAATGACTTGAGAAAAAATAAAAACTAATAATAGACTTAAGCCTATAATCCTTTTAGATTTTTTCATAGATTAAACTCACCCCACATTCTTAGTAATATGTATTACTATAGCTTATGAAGTATGATTGTAAAAAAAAGGATAAAAGATAGGAGAAGAGGCTAAATTTAGCCTCTTCTCCTATCTTTTAAAATAACCCTTTAAAAATATCCTTTAAATCGTCTTTCTTATCTTCTAATTCCTTTTTAATTTTATCCTTAGCTTTATCTATCTCTTCTTTGGTCTTTTCTTCTACTTTATCTTTTGCCTTCTCCTTAATTTTCTTCTCAATATCACCTTTATCCCATCTAAATTCTGGCTTTAAGACGCTTCCTTTAATTTTAAAGTTCAACTCAACTCTAGTAGTATCTGGAGCATAGAATAATTCTTTATGATTCAAATTTAACTCCTTAGACTCTTTATTAGAGAGTAAATAATCTAATTGATAGTCCACTTTACCTGCTAAAGTTGATGAACCAACAAGCTTAATATCTCCAAGCTTAGTATCGGCTGAAAAGTCATCTAAATATAATCTCCCATCTCTTAAATCAATATTTCCTTGAAGATCCTTAAAAGCTAAACTCTCTTCATCAAAAAGGTTGAAGCTATTATTTAATTTATTAACTAATCCCCAACCTTTTAGCTCTCCATCTTTTATCAAAGCTGTTCCTTGCAATGTAAGAGAATTTAGTATATCTTCCAAAGAAAAACCTCTACCTCCAAATTTAGTAGTTAAATTAGTTTTTCCATATAATTTATTATTAAAGTTGGTAAATAGACTTAAAACTTGATTAATCTCAATCTGATCAATCTTCAGATCACCTTGATATTCTGGCTTATTTGGGCTAAAATCAAGCTGACCTTTAGCAGTAATACTTCCCCCATTAATTCCTAAATTTAACTTATCAACTTCAAGTAACTCATTACTTAATCTTCCTTTAGTATTAATATTACTCACTACTAGGCTACTATACCTTAAAGCATCTATATCTGCCTGCATTATTATAGGTATCTTTGGAGTCGATTTCTTTACTTCTCCGCTATCCTTTTCTTCCTTTTGGACCCCTTGACTATTATTAAATAGAAGTGCTAAAAACTCATCAATTGAAATTAATTTAGAATTTAATTCAATAACTGCTTTTGAATTAGTAGCTTCTTTCTTCTTTAATAAGACTAGCAAAGTATCCCGCCAATCTCCGATAGAAACTTTGGCTGATAGATCCGATTTAGCTAAATTGAAATTGAAATCTCTTACTTCAAGGCTCTGTTTATTAAATTTAAATTTCCCCTTTAAACTCTCTATGGTATTTTCCATTTGAGGAAGTTCAATATTATTTCCACTCACTGCTATATCGCCATATATATTTATCTTATCTAAATTAGAGAGTGGATCTTCCATAATATCACTTAAGAGAAACTCAGCACTTAAGTCAGAATTTAATCTTCCAGAAAAATCATATCTCTTCAACTTTGGCACAACTTTAAGCAGATTCCTTCTAATCTTAGCTAAATTGATATCACTATTTACATTTAAATCAAAATCTATCGACTTAAAATCATTAGTAAGACTAAATTGACTATAATCAACAGTTCCACTAGTAAGTAAATTGGAATCACCTTGACTTAGGCTCAATTCTTCTAGATTGACTATTGAATCTTCTAATTCTATAGTAGCCATAATATCTTCATATTCATCTTCTTGATACTCCAAGCTATCTATATTAATCTTAGAATATAAGTTCAATTTAGGAAGATAGACTTTCTTTTCTTCAGCCTTAGAAGGATCTACTTTGGCTTGATTATCTTTCTTATTGTCTAAGATTTTGTCTAAATTCAGACCTTCTGCTGCTAAATCTAAATTAATACTTCCCGATACTTCTTCTCTCTGATTTAAAATATCAGCTAATAGCTCTTTCCATTTATTTATCTTGATCTTAGCATTAACTATATCCTTAGCTATAGCTAACTTAAGATCATCACTTTTAATTTCTTGCTCACTAATCTGAACGAGAGCAGAAATATCTTTGATAGCTAATTTATCATCTAGATTAAACTTATCTAGGCTAATATCTCCTGATAATTTCATATTCTGGAGATTATCTTTAACTTGATTGATTCTAATATTTTTAAGACTCAAATCAGCTTTAATATTACCAGAAAGGTTTTTAGCAAATTCAATCGGTAATTTTGCTAACAAATCTTCTAAATAGATATCACTATTTAAATTAATATCTAAGCTTGGGTTTTCAGTCTCACGTAAGTCAGCATCAAAATTCAAGCTAGAATCTCCTGCTTTAGCTTTGAAATCTCCTATCTTCAGCTGATTCTTCCCTAGAATTAAATTAAATTGACTTTTAAGATCTAATTGATCTAAGCCTAAATCAAATCTTCTAACCTCTACTTTCTTATTGGCTAGATTATAAATTAAATCATGCTTTAAAGAGAGATTTAGATCCTCAATATTTGAATCTGTTTGACTTGAATTATTAATACTCAACCTCCCTATTGTTGATTTTCCTGCTGTAGATAATTTATTATCCTGATCTAAGCTAATAGTCAATTCAGAACTAAAATTATCTAATTCAATTACTGAACCTTTCTGCCTATCTATATACTTTATCTGAGCATTAACTATTTCCAATTTATCTAAATTAAAAACAGGGTTTACTCCTTTTTTAGAGTTAGATTTTGAAATATCGCTATTAGAATTATGATTTGTCTTGCTCACTCTATCCTTCTCTAAATAAATAATGGGCCTTACTAGAGTTAAATCTTTAATCTTAACCTCTTTATTTAATAAAGGTAATAGAGCAAAGTCCAAATTCAAGCTATCTAGTTCCGCTAAATTACCCTCCTCAAAATCTAAACTCTTACTAATAATAATTCCATCAACCTTAACACCAATCCCACCGATAAACTTTAGTTTTATATCTCTAATTTTAACCTCCCTACTCAAACTCTCTTCTAATTTAGGTATAACTAAACTTGCTAATTTATCTGAATCAAAATAGCTCTTTAAATAAAAGACTCCTGTCAACAGCATAATAAAGATAATAATACACAAATAAAAACTAATCTTTTTCAAGCTTAATTTATCTTTCTCCAACTCACTTTTCATAACTATCCCCCTATCACTATTAATGTAACACTTAGCTATTAAATTCTCATTTGCTTTGATTTATCCTCTTTCAAAATTTATAAAATCAATTGAAATAATATCTACTTATAATAATTTTTCACATTATAGAGGATAATCATTTTTTTTATAGAATTCATTACTTAATAGCAGAAAATCAAGGTTTAAAATTCCAGGAGGTGCCAGCAAAATATGAAACAAGAATATATTAATCCAATATTTGAGGCTACTAAAAGCGTATTACAGAATATGATACAAGTAGAAGTTGAACGAGGTGAATTAGAAGTACGCAAAAGCCCTTTTGCAGCTCAAAAAGTAAATGCTTCTATTGGAGTTACAGGAGATCTAAAGGGATTTATTTATTATAGTATGGCTGATACTACAGCCTTAGAAGTATTTGCTAAAATGGCAGGTATGTCAGCAGATAAGTTTGATGAATTAGTTAGTTCTGCAATTGGAGAGTTAGCTAATATAGTTACTGGAAATTCTCTTACTAATTTATCTGAACTAGGATATCAATGTGACATTACCCCTCCTTCTATTACCTATGGAGATAATGTACAAATTACTACAAACCAAAGAAAATTCTTAGTAATTCCTTTAAAAACTGATATTGGTGATTTTGAAATTAATGTATCTTTAGAAGAAAACAAAAAGTAAGAGGATTAATCCTCTTACTTTTTTTATTAATATTAATTTGTATGCTTATTTATTAGCTGATAATCTCATAAATTAAAGGATTCATCTCTAATTGTTCACTTCCTATATGATAAGCACTTAATAATTTATCCTCTGCTTCCTTTAATTTTTGATCATCGTTGTAATATAAAGTAGCAAGAACCTCTCCTACTTCAACTTTGTCTCCAACCTTCTTGGACAATTCCAAACCAACAGCTAAATCAATCTCTGATTCTTTAGTCTCACGACCCGCACCTAGTAACATCGCACTAATACCTACACTTTCAGCTTCTATGCGCTGCACATAACCAGCAGTCTTTGCTTTCACTTCAAATTTAGATTGAGCTTGTGGTAATAGATTTGGATTATCCACAACACTTGGATCTCCACCTTGATTAGCAATCAACTCTTTAAGTTTCTCTAAAGCACTACCATCATTAATTGCTCTTTCTAATCTTTCTCTAGCCTCTTCTTCACTATCTACAACTTCAGATAACAATAACATTTGAGTACCTAAAGTTAAACATAACTCTGTTAAATCATAAGGTCCTTCACCTTTAAGAGTTTGAATGGCTTCTTCAACCTCTAAAGCATTACCAACTGCCCATCCTAAAGGTTGATCCATATCAGAAACAACAGCAATAGTATTACGCCCCACTTCTTTACCAATTTGCACCATAGTTTTTGCCAAGTCTACTGCCCCATCATAACTTTTCATAAAAGCACCATTACCTGTCTTAACATCTAATACTATAGCATCTGCTCCAGAAGCAATCTTCTTACTCATAATACTACTTGCAATCAAAGGAATAGAATCAACAGTAGCAGTTACATCACGTAAAGCATATAGTTTTTTATCAGCAGGAGCTAAATTCCCAGTTTGTCCTGCTATAGCTACCTTATTCTGATTTACACTATCAATAAACTTATCCATAGCCAAAGCTGTACTAAATCCTTCAATTGACTCCAGTTTATCAATTGTACCACCAGTATGTCCTAAACCACGCCCTGACATCTTAGCTACTGGTGCACTACAAGTTGCTACTAAGGGAGCTAAAACCAAAGTAGTTGTATCACCTACACCACCTGTACTATGCTTATCAACCTTAATACCTTCAATTGAACTTAAATCTATATTATCACCAGAGTTTGCCATCTCCTCTGTCAACTTAGCAGTCTCTTCTTTATCCATCCCTTGAAAGAAGACAGCCATCGCCCAAGCTGACATCTGATAATCTGGGATTTCACCTTTTGTATATCCCCTAACTAAAAACTCTATCTCTTGATCACTCAACTTCTTAGCATCACGTTTTTTATGGATAATATCATAAGCTCTCATTATTTACCCCCTCCTTAATATACAATTTATAATTCAAATTTGATAATTGAAAGATTTAATCTTTTTTATTCTAGAGTATCAATTATAAACTCTTTATTGTTCCTCTAAGCAATTCAATAAATTTAGGTTTAACTCGCTTAGCTGTCTCAATAACCTCTTCATGTCCTAAAGGTTGTGGCAGAATACCTGCTGCCATATTCGTAATACATGAGATACCCAAAATATCCATTCCCATATGGTTTGCTACAATTACTTCCGGTACAGTAGACATCCCTACTGCATCTCCACCTAAGACCTGTATCATTCTAATCTCTGCTGGCGTCTCATAAGTTGGTCCTGAAAATCCAACATAGACACCTTTCTTAACTGTAATCCCTTTATCATCAGCTACCCTTTCTGCTAATTCAATTAAATCTTTATTGTAAGCTGCTGACATATCTGGGAAACGTGGACCTAATTCATCTTCATTAGCTCCAATTAATGGATTAGTTCCTGTGAAGTTAATATGATCAGAAATAATCATAAAATCACCTACATTAAAGTGACGATTAGCCCCACCAGCAGAGTTGGTTACTAGTAATTTCTCTGCACCTAAGATCTTCATAACTCTAACTGGGAAGGTAATAAAGGACATATCATACCCTTCGTAATAATGAAATCTTCCTTGCATTGCTACAACCTTCTTGCCTTCTAAATCACCTAATACCAACTGACCAGCATGACCTTCTACTGTAGATACTGGAAAGTTAGGAATATCTCCATATGGTATTTCCGTCTTATTCTCTATCTCATCTGCTAATACTCCCAATCCCGAACCTAAGATCAAAGCAATCTCAGGAGTAATCCCTGCTTGATCTTTGATATAATTAACACTCTCTTGAATCTTCTTCATAGTCTCACTTGCCATAATAATTCCTCCCTTGTTTTATATAATTAAAACCTTTAAAACCTGTATATAAACCTATAAAGATCTAATTATTTTTTGCCACAGATGGACACGAATTAACACTAATTAAAGATCCCAAACATTGAAAACTTTTTAGAATATTAATTATTATCTTTAATTCTCTTATTCGTGTATATTCGTGACAATTCGTGGTTTCAAAGTGTTGTTTAATATGATTTAATACTTGGATATTTATCCGTGTTTCATCTGTGTTAATCCGTGGCTAACAATCATTTTTGGCTTTTATATTACTTAGTTAAATCTTTTAAGAAACTAGTTCCATTTCCTGTTTCTTCAACTCCAAATACTTCTGCAAGAGTAGCTGCAATATCACTAAAGGTCTTTCTAACTCCTAATTCAGCTCCCCCCTCTAGTTGCTTACTATAAACTAATAATGGCACATACTCTCTAGTGTGGTCTGTTCCTTTATGAGTTGGATCACAACCATGGTCAGCAAGAATAATTAGTAAATCTTCTTCATCTAATTGCTCTAAAATCTCAGGCATTCTCTGATCAAAATTCTCTAATGCCTTAGCATAAGCTTCTGGATTTCTACGATGTCCATATTTAGAATCAAAGTCTACTAGGTTTGTAAAGATCAAACCTTCCTTCTCACTTTTTAAATAATCTAAAGTCTTATCTACTCCATCCATATTATGCTTAGTATGGACTGCATCAGTAATTCCTTCGCCTGCATAGATATTTTCAATCTTACCTACTGCCATTACCTTATGACCTGCATCTTTAAGATGATTTAAAATAGTCTTTTCAGGTGGTGTTAGAGAGTAATCCTTTCTATTAGCGGTACGTTCAAAGTTACCAGGCTCACCTACAAAAGGTCTAGCAATAACTCTTGCTACTGCATGCTCTCCCTGTAATATCTTACGAGCCTTTTCACACATCTCATATAACTTATCAACTGAGATAATATCTTCATGAGCTGCAATCTGGAATACACTATCTGCCGAAGTATAAACAATAGGCTTTCCAGTCTTCATATGTTCTTCTCCCAATTCTTCAATGATTACTGTTCCAGAAGCAGGCTTATTAGCCAAGCTCTCTCTTCCTATTGCTTCGTGGAATTGATCCATCACTTCATCAGGAAATCCATTAGGATAAGTTCTAAAAGGATCTTTAGAAATAAGTCCTGCTATTTCCCAATGCCCTGTTGTTGTATCCTTCCCATTTGACTCTTCTGCCATCTTACCAAAAGCAGCTTTTGGACTATCAACCTTTGCTACTCCTTCAATATCTTCAATATTACCTAAGCCAAAGCTCTCTAAGTTTGGTAGGTTCAATCCTCCTACTGCTTTAGCAGTATTCTGTAATGTAGCTGCCCCTTCATCACCAAAATCAGCAGCATCAGGTAAAGCCCCAATTCCAACACTATCCAAAACAATTATATTTACTCGTTTAATATCCATTAAATTTCACCTCTATTTTTAAAATTATATAGCTTCCAACCCAAGACAGCTTCATCCAAGGATGCCTATAGGCCAATTAGCTTTCCCTCTAAATTAAAACTTTCTTCTCTCCAATGATATTTTTTAATTATAAATTGTAAATTATACATTATAAACTACACCTTAGTTTAACCTATCTTTACACAAATATTAATTTTATTCTCACTTCGTTAGACGTCAGACCAATTCTAATATCATATTTCTAGATTAAGTTCGAAACTCCTCCTTGATTGCGAAAAAAAATAAATTTCATCACTATTATTTTTTACTCAAGGAAAAGTTAACTTCTCTCCCTGCTTTTGTAGTTTCATTGTATTATTTTACATTATATTTATATTGTGGCAAGGGATTTATTTGCTTGTGTAGAAAAATAACTTCTATAAAAGTATTTTTTAGCAGCTACTAGATTCTAGCTTCTACCACTAGCCAAAAGCCAGTGGTTAAATAATTAAGTTTAAGTACTTTTTATATTTTAATGCTCTTATCTGTGGCTAATAATCTTGACTTTGGATTTGAATTTTTATTTTTAAATTAATATATCTATATCTTTTATTTAGATAGGAGGAAAAAATTATGCCTTATGCAGAAGTATCAATAACTAAAAATCTTATCACTGAGGAAGAAAAATCTATTCTTGCTAAGAAGTTAACGAAAATTCTTTTAGATACTGAAGGTTTGCTTGACAATCCAATATCAAGATCAATTGCATTATTGGATATTAAGAAGTTTAATTCCCTCTATGTTGGGGGAGAACAAGGAAATCATGACAGAGCTTTAGTAAAAATTCACCTGTTTTCAGACGCAATTGATGAAGAGATTAAGAAGAAACTATTTTCTGATATCACTAATGCCTTCATTTCAATTAGTGATAAAGTAAAATCACAGAATGGTAGAAATCTATGGTGTATGATAGTTCCATTACATAACTGTGAGTTTGCTTCAGGTGGAATTCCTGTTAACTTGAAAATGACAAGAGAACTGGTTTCATCTTATGAAGATTAATTGATATCATTAAATTGCTATATTTAGTAATTCAGATGGGATTGGTGGAGATTAAATTAAGTTATCTGAAATCGCTAAGTGCAAGTACAAATAGTTATAATTTTTGATATTAGAGTATAAAAAAAGTATGTTTTATGAAAAAAAGTATCTATAGAATTATCTTAAAAAAAATTAAATAATTTAAAGGGGGAATTAAACTGATAGAATCAAGATGTGGTATATTCAGAGGCATTAGAATATAAGGAAGGCATATGTCTATGCAAAATCAAATTTATTAGCAGCATTACTTAGAGGAATTGATATACCAACAGGTTTTTGCTATCAAAGATTTATATTAGGATAAAAACTAGAAACAGGCTACTGCATTCATGCTTTAAATGTAGTACATTTATCAAAAATTAACAAATGGATTAGATTAGGTGCAAGAGGTAATAAAGAAGGTATTAATGCATAATTTTCTATAGACAGAGAACAGTTAGCGTTTTCAATACGTAAGCATTATGATGAAAAAGATTACCCAATAATCTATATAAAACCACTAAAAATTACAATGGATACATTAAGTAATAATAAAAATTGTTTAGAAATGTATAAGTATCATCTACTAACAGAAATCTAGCTTGACTTTAGATAGATATATATAAGTTATATTAAACCATAGCAAAATCTAATATAACTATTTTTTATTGTAAGATTTAATAAAATTTTAAAGAGAATTTTGAAATATATAAGTAGAAAGGAGAAAAAATATCTATAATAAATGTCCTCATTGTGGTAAAACTATTTCAATTTTTAGAAAATTATGTTTAGGTCCTATTTTTCCAGCTACTTGTAAGAATTGTAGAAAAAAAGTAGGGGTACCATTTAAAAAATCACTTCTTGCTATGTTACCATTTTTTATTTCAAACCATCTAGAACACTTGATAGCTTTTCCTTTATTAGAAATATTAATTTTGCTAATTGGTTTCTTAACTAGTTCAATTGTATATTTAAATTGGGTACCTCTTATACCTTTATCTAAATAAGAACATTGCAAACCTGAGACACATCTGGTTATATAATTTAAAATAGTCTTATTTATTAGATAATTTATTTTATAATCAACTTATAATTATCAATGGGTGTTACTTGAGAAAATTAATTTTCATTTTAAATATATTTAGATTGACAGTTATATTAGCAGAATATTTAATTTAGGAGGATGATTATATGCTTAGTAAAGATGATTTATCTGATTTTTTAGAAGGGATAAAAATATTTTTCTTATTACATACTTCTTTTGGGAATAAAAATTCGATAAATTTGGAATTAGATGAAATGTATGCTAATTTAGATAAGTTAACAAAAGAAACAGTTAAACACTTGAGAAGCGAGGGAAGGAATTGTGAATTCTCAGGTAAATCTATTGGAAGTTATCCTATTTTAATAGTTGAGGAAAATGAATATCTTTTAGTATTAAATACTACTGGTAATGCAGCAACAAAGATTTCAGCTCAACAAGTAATATTAAAAGAAATATAAAAGGAGTAGTGTTATATAGCAGATATCAAATCTAAAAAATATAAATAATTCTAAACTCACAAAAGCAGATGGAAACTCCCCATCTGCTCAAATAATTATCCCCTCCACCAATCTAATCAATGGCGGAACTATATATACCTCTATTAATGCTGCCAAGAATAATACCAGAGTAATTCCCAGCATCGAAAAGGAATATTGAAATAGCATCGATTTAAGATTATACTTTCTCTTAGACATCATTACAGCCCCCAACTTAAATACAAAAACAAAGCTTAAGAATCCAGCCAAGATAAAACCTGGTATCAACAGTAGATTTTGTGGCAAGATTGAAGTAACAGCTAATAACACTCCCTTAAAAAACATCTCTCTAATCAAAAATGTTGCAGTAAAACCCATGATAAAACCTCTTAATATAATAATAAATGGAATAACTATTACTCCGACCATAGTTATTCCTAAAATCCAAAATAACAGCCCAAACTTCAAATTAGCAGCAATAACCTGTTTAGCTAGCAAAGACTGTTGGTCTGTTAATAACTGATTAACCTCAGTAATAAATCCTGATAAATAATCAAGCAGAACCTCTTTTTGCTGATAAGTTAAAGTATTAGCAGCTATCGATCCAGCAAGCACACCGACAATAAAGCAGATAATAATAAATAACAAAATCAAGATATTATCTCTAAAGAACATTTCTAGCTGTAACTTTAAATATCTAAAGTTAGCCATTTTACTCCTCCTAACATCTCTTTAGATGTTATAACTAATGCTAATCAATCTAGATTACTAATTATTATGTTAATGAAGAATGATTTTATTACATTATACCTGCAAAAATCCCTCTTCTATAATTAATTTAGCAATATGTTCTGTAGCTAATACATCTTCATAAGAGTTAGAACTAGCTGCTACCAGGGTAATCCCTGTATTATACTTTTTAGCCAATTTAATCGCCCTTTTAGCAGAGTCTTTAGCCGGTCTTATACCTTTCTTCTTCATAGTTCTTACAATCGTTCCTGTAGTCACTTGAGGTGCTCCATGATTATAGGCAGCATCAAAAGCAACTCCACCAGAATCAGTTATAATCAAAACTACCTTATCCTTAAAATCTGCTAAAGATGATACCTGTGATCCTACATTAGGCAAGATAGCTTCAATATTTGCCCCAGCCCGCTTCACTCCAGCTAAAGCCAATTGAATATTCTCTATTCTCTCATCTTCACTTCCCAAACGAGGCTCAGCTACTATTATTAACTCGGTATTATGCTTTAACGCCTTCTTACCTGCAAAATAACCTATCTTTTCTGGATTAACAGTAACTGGAACTGACACCCTATCAGAACTAGCCCCAAAAACCTCTAAAGCTCCAGCATCTAAAGCTGACTCAGCTGTAGTTGACATATCAATAATATCTACAACTACGATTATGTCACCTTTACGTGCAGCCTGAGCAGCCCCAGATGCATTCGAAGTTATATTCAATGTATGAGCAAATTCTCTACTAGTTGCTAACCTTTCCATACTTCCCTCCACCTCCAGGAATAATATTTAGTTGACCTTCTCTTGCTTTAATTATTGTACTAGCAATCTTCCTCCCTACAATCTCTTTTAAGTCTTCATCAAAGACCTTATGCAAAATATTCATTTTACTACCAAAAGAATCGATTAATTGATCTAAAGTCTTAGGTCCTATGCCTGGTATATCCAGTAAAGGGACTTGATGATAATATGCTGGTCTATGCTTTGGATGAATTGCCTCTTCTTTATCTGCTATTTCTATCAATCTATCTAAAACACCTTTAACAATTTTATGCTTAGGATTATTATAACACTTTATAGCAGGAATCTTAGCTATTAATTTCTGCTTGCATTCTAAGCAATAGCTTCTATGATACTTTCCTAATTTAGGACTTAACCCATAATTAGCCAAAACCTTCCTCACACCTTCTCTTCTTAAGGCCAGTAATACCTCTTTAAAGCTCGCTTCTTTAACTAAGACTTTATTATACTCTCTACCTATCTTACCCAAAGAATGGGCATCAGAATTACTTAAAAAGGTCTTAGCTGCTAACTCTGATAGATGATCGGCCATCTCACTATCTGCACTCAACCCCAACTCTATAGCTGCTATCTTATCAAAGGCATCTCTGCTTAAACTATCACTATAACTTCCATATAATCCCTTGTGGGGAGTAAAGGAATGAGCAGGAATTATAATTCCACCTAATTCATCGACAATTTCAAATAACTCTTGAGCTGTTAAATAGGTCATTTGAGTACTTAAATTAATATTGCTAATATAATTAGACATTATACTACTAAATTTCTTTATATCTTCTAAATAAGGAAAATAAGATAATAAATGTGCCTGACCAAACTCTGACTTCACTTCCATCTCTGAACCTAATAATATCGTTATCTCTTGATTATAGCTTAATCCTCCATCTTCTAAAGCAATCAATTTACCCTGCTCTAACAAAACTTCAATATCTTTAATTACTTCTGGAGATGCAGCATCAACAATCCCCAAGATATCTATCCCTTTTTTATCTTTTCCTTCATCAATTATATTCTCAATAGTCAATTTATCTGATGCTGTAATCTTTACTGCTTGCCCTGAATTACTTCTTCCTATATGTAAGTGCAAATCCATAAAATATTCTTTCATCTTATCCTTCCTTTAAATCAGCCAGTAGGTATTGTAGCCCAATAATTGTCTTAGCATCCCTAAATTCACCTTTAGCCATCATTTCCCCAACTGTAGAAATATCAAATTCTCTTATATTTATAAACTCATCTTCATCAGTATTCTGCTCAGTTTTTACTAATTTAGTTGCCAAATAAATATCTATAGTTTCATTAGTAAAACCTGGACTGGTATAAGCCTTACATAACCACTTCAAATTAGCAGGCTGATAACCTATCTCTTCTTCTAACTCTCTTTTAGCAGATTCAACTAAATCTTCACCTTTCTCTACTTTACCAGCAGGAATCTCTAACAATATCTCCTCTGTAGCTTTACGAAATTGCTCTACCATAATCACCTTATTCTTATAATAAGGTACAATAGCAACAGCCCCATTATGCTCAACTATCTCCCTTCTAGAAAAATTACCATTAGGCAGTTCTACCTCATCTAACCTTAAATTGACTATCTTCCCTTTGTATATCTTCTTACTATTAACTGTCTTCTCCCTTAGATCCATTCTCATCTTCCTTTCTTAGTTCCTCACTAGCAATTATTCCTGCTATACCTGCAGCCATAAAATATTCCTGTTCTTCTTCTACTCTTCTGCCCATAGTTGTAACTTCAAAATCTAGCTCCCCTAACACCTCTAAGACCTCTTTTCCCTTACGATAGATTATATCATGTTTATTGATAATTTCCGAATCACTCAACTGTTGCTCTAAGACACTATTCTTCTCTTGGGTTAAATAAGGTATACCAACCTTAGCTCTTATCAAAGCAAGCTCTCCTAGGTTCGTTCTACTATGATGGCTTAAGCCATAATGCCTTTCTCTCTTATCAGAAAAACTTATTCTTGGTACAGCTATTGGTCTACCTCCTAATACTTTAGTAGCATGCAAGATATCAGCCTGTTCTACCCCAGTAAATCCATATTTAGTTCCTGTCCCTACAATACCTGGGCCCATAGATACTATTATTATATCTGCTTCTTGTATCTCATAAGCAGCAATTAAAGCTGAATAGATATTTACTGCTTCTAAATCACCACCAAAAGAATGGCCTATGGTAATAGTATTATCAATAATCTCTTCTTTTTTCAAATAATGAACTATATTACTAAATTGAATAGGTAATGCTGCACCATCAGTCATTACATAAGTTATTCTTGCCTGAGGAGCTTTCTTTTTAATCATAACTGTAATCGGTACTAACATACTATGCAAAGTCCCTGCTATCACTGGCGTTTCTATTAAAGAATGAAAATTATTGATTCTTTCATGATAAGGACTATCTTGTTCCTCTACACTAAAGGTTTGTATCTGATAGGGAGTATACCTCATCTTCATAATATGGCCTTGAGCCTCTAACTCACTATCTTTGCCCAAAATATTTATCACAAAATCGTAACCACCTGTTCCTAAAGCTAAAGAGGTCGCAGTTGTATTAACTACAACTTCATCACCTACCTCTACTCTTCCACTTAAATAATCATAACAAATACCCTTTTTTTCCTTACCATTAATATCTATTCTTATTTCTGTTAATCCATCTCTATGAGATAAAATTTCAATAACTTTTCCTTGTCTAATTTCTAACATATAATATCCTCCATAAACTAAATAATTAATTCACCATAAAAGAAGAAACACCTTCCAAAATAATCCAATTAAATTAATGAAGTCTTTATCCTAACTCCTAAACTAGTATTTGTAGTTTAATAAAAAAAATTCTTTAATTCAATCTATATAGATTGAATTAAAGAATTTCATTAAAACATAAGTACTTACTAAAATAACTTTTAACCACAAATTAACACGAATAAAGAACTGAAGAATTAATTTATATAGCAACTAATAAAGATTTTATATTATATACTTAGAATTTAAATTCTAGTAATTTTTAAGAATTAAAATCTTGCGAAGGGTTAATCTGTTCAAACCCAAAGAGAAATGACTGAAGAAGTACTCTTGGGTTATTATGCTATTGGCTATTATCTAACGGTTACTAGCTAATAAACAAGGTCAGAATCTAATTAGATTTTAATCAGCGTTAAAAAAATTTAGGGTTTCAATTTGTTTCTAATTAAATTTAAATTATTCTTTATGTTCTATATATAATTGAGTTTTTTAAATTATTCGTGTAAATTGATTAAATTCCTAACAAAACAAGTTTTTTATGAAAATTATTAGTTCAACTTATATATTTGTGAATAAAGTAGCCTCAGCAGTTAACTGCTGAGGCTACAAAGATTTAATTTCGAATCCCATTTTTCATATATTCTAAAATTAACTCATCCAATTTTTGACTTAACTCTAATAATTCTTCTTTATCTTCTCTGAGATTATACCTATCCATCTCTTCTTTTAAGTAATCAATTCTATTAGACAATTGTAAAATCCTTGAACAATTCATTATGTTCCTCCTTATAAAATTATATCCTCATCCTTATATTGTTTATTGAAGTATACTATAAATCACCTATAAAGAAGAATCATAAGATTATATAATGAATCTTGGAAACGCTTCCTCTTTAAACAATATAAATAAATTATACACAAAGAAGTAAAAAAAATCAAGTAATCTTTTGTTTTGTTTACTATTATATCCCAGATTCTTCGATAATTGATAAACAATACTTAACAGCAGAGACTAAATCATCAATTTTGATATTCTCCTCTGTTGAATGTACATCATTCATACCTACACTAGTATTAATTGTTGGAATTCCATGTCCATTAAATATATTAGCATCACTTCCACCACCAGTGGATTGTAGCGAAGGCTTAATCCCAATCTTACGAGCAGCCTTAATTGCTATATCAACAATTTTAGTATTTCTAGCTAAATCAAAAGCTGGATACATTCTTTGTACATCAATATCTACCTCTGCTTTAAATTTATTAGCTGCTTTATTAAATATATCACACATATGCTTAGTCTGACGATCCAATTTATCTTCTTTCAAACTTCTGGCTTCACCTTCTAATTCAACCAGATCAGGTACAATATTAGTTGCTTGACCACCTTTAATTACTCCAATATTAGCTGTAGTCTCATCATCAACCTGACCTAATTTCATATTAGATAAAGCAACACTAGCAACCTTGATAGCATTAATCCCAGATGACGGGTTCATCCCAGCATGAGCAGCTTTACCCTTTACCTTAACATAAATCTTATCTTGTGTAGGAGCTTGAGTAAAGATACTACCAATTGGACCTCCAGAATCAAATACTATTCCATAATCAGCTTCAATCAAATTATAATCTAAATTTTTGGACCCTAACAATCCTATCTCTTCACCAATAGTAAGTACAACTTCTATATCTCCATGTTCTATTTCTTCCTCTTTAATAACTCTTAAAGCTTCAATAATTGTTGTAATACCAGCTTTATCATCTGATCCTAAAATTGTATCTCCTTCACTATAAATAACTCCATCTTTAATGACTGGTTTAATACCCTTTCCAGGAGTTACTGTATCCATATGAGAACTTAACAATAATGTTGGCTTTGAAGGATCCCCAGCCAATTTTGCTATTATATTACCACTTTGGCCTCCAACCTCTTGAGCAATATTATCTCTTCTAACTTCTAAACCTAGCTCTTCTAAAACCTTTACTAAATATTCAGCAAGATTACCTTCTTCTTTAGAAACACTATCTATCTGAACTAACTCTAAAAAGAAATTCACAATTCTATCCTGATTCATCTTCTCCCTCTCCTTAAATATCAGATTTATTATTTTCAATTATTCTCTTAGCATATGATTACACTATTTTTTCTTTATTACATTATTAATATTATAATTCCTCTATTTAAGCAAAAAATTAAAATTTTAAAAATAAACTATGTAGTTGCAGTTAATTAAGCTATTATTAAGTACATAAGACAATAAATATAATAATACTTAAGTAACAAGTAACTAAGTTAAGCAGTCACTGCTTAATATGACTTTATACTCAAATCATCATACTTTTTAAAAATAAAACTAATACTACTTTACTTTAAACACTAAAAATCCTAATCCGCATAAATACGAATTAGGATTTCATATATATTAAGATTAATTATTCTTCATAGCAATATTCAAACAAACTGCTAAACCACCAAATAATACAGTCACTCCAAAAGCTAACATTCCCATTGCTCCTGCTGACATCTTAGATCTCCTCCTTTACAATATCTGCATCTAATAATACATCTTCATTCCATTTTATATTCTTCATAACATAAGCTAGAACAATTAAACCTATTACAACTCCCCAACCTAATGTTAGTATCGCACTAAGAGGATATCCTCCATACAAAGAAGTTACCTCAGCTTTAAATTTAAAAGCTAACATAATAGTTAGAATAGGAATAGTAACAGACTTAATAGCTATATTCCACCAAACACCTACTTTAAAGTCAGAAATTCCATTAACATGCTTCTTGATATTAGGTAATCCCCAGAAATAGCCAAGAAGAATACATTCAACTAAACCGACTACAGCTAATCCATAGTTATTTAAGAAGTGGTCCACTACATCTAAGATAACTAATCCCATTCCAGTAGCAAAGATTGCACTTCCTAAGAATCCTAATCCACATACTATAGTAACTGCTTTCTTTCTAGTCATTTGGAATTTATCCATGATTGAAGATGAAAATGATTCAATTAAGGAAATTGTTGATGACAAACCAGAAACAACTAAACATAAGAAGAATAAAGCTCCAAATAATCCATTAAAACCAGGTAATAAATTAATAGCTTTAGGAAAAGCAATAAAAGCTAAACCAATTCCACTAGTTACAACCTCTTTAAAAGCAACTCCTTGACTTTGTGCCATATAACCTAAGACCCCAAAAATAGCAATTCCAGCTAAGAAACTAAATCCACTATTTCCAAAGGCAGTAATAAATGCATTATTAACAACATCAGATTTTTTAGGCAAATAACTAGCATAGGCAATCATAATTCCAAAACCTAAACTTAAAGTAAAGAATACTTGACCATATGCACTAACCCATACACTTGAGTCTTTTAAAACTGAAAAATCAGGTTCTAAGAAATGATTGATTCCTTCAATAGCACCAGGTAATGTAATACCTCTAACTGTAATTAAAACAACTAATACAGCTAATAAAGGCATAAAAATCTTACTAGCTTTTTCAATTCCCTCTTTGATACCCTTATATAAAATCAAATAATTCAGTCCCCAAACAAGGGCTAAACTAGCTAAAACATTAAACCTAATACCACCAATTTTCCAGAAATTTGTCATCTTTAGATATTCCCCAAAGAAGAACTCATCTGGCTTAGCACCCCAACTTTGTTTAAATGCAAAGAAAACAAAGCTAACTGCCCAAGCAATAATTACAGAATAGTATACTGTTACTACAAAAGTAATTAATACAGTCCACCATCCAAGAGTTTCATATTTCTCTTTAATCTTTCTAAATGATAAAGGTGCAGATCCTCTCATCTTATGTCCTAATCCCATCTCTAAAACTAATAATGGAATCCCTGCTGTTAATAAAGCAAAGAAATAAGGTACTAAGAAGGCACCTCCTCCATTTTCATATGCCATATACGGAAAACGCCAAATATTACCCAAACCAACTGCAGAACCAATGGCAGCTAAAATAAAACCAAATCTACTTCCCCATTGGTCACGTTGTGTTTCTTTCTTCTCCATACTCAAACTCCTCCTTTTTATCTTTACATTCTTCTCTACTTCTAGCTACTCACCGTGACACATATAAGTAACTTTTAGTCTATTATATATGCTTTGATTTATTCAGTCAAGAATATAATGAGATTTTATAAAAATCATTTCACCTTCCAAGTCTGTCAAAATATGATAATATCTTATTCTGCTTTATTAATTCTGATATTGAATAAAATTCTGAATATAAGTGAATAAAAACTAAGGCACTAATAATCATCAACCGTAAAATAAAAGAAAAACTACCAACTATCAATAGACCTAGTATCACCCCCAATACATTTGATCCTATATCACCCATCATCCCCTTAGCTTGTAGATCAAAAGATAAAGCAAATAATACCGTTATTATTATAGGTATGATTAATAAATGGTTTTTTGAACTCAATATTAAAATTAATAATAAAAAGAACAATGTCACTTTTAAAGCTCTACCAGGACGCAAATCTAATAAATTAATAAAATTTGTCATCAATAAAATCAAAACTCCATTAATAATGAGATTACTTAGATCTTGATTTATATAAAAATTGATAAAGAATACAACAATAAAAGCAAATAAGGCTTTTATTGTCCCTGTAGTTAATTTTTTTTGAAATAATAATGCCTTAAAGTGACCACTAAATCCTTGTTTATCTTTATTTCCTATGGTGTCATCCAAAAGACCAATAAAAGACATAGCCAAAATCAGAATTATAAAATTATAAATCTGATAAACTTCATAATAACCAAATATAGTTCCAACTATCATAATGATAACTAAGTTTAAACTAAATACCAAACCATAACCTAGAGGGATTACTTCACCACGATAATTTTTAGCAACAGCATCACCATCTATTAATAGTGATGGAATCAATTTAAAGCTGACTTTATTTAAGATAATGCTTAAAGTAATTATAAGTATTAATTCTATCATTTTCTCACCTTCTCATTTTTAGAAGAATAACTCTTAGCACATCTTTAAACTGTTTACCACGATGAAGAAAACCTTTAATATCTCTTTTAGTTTCACGATGATTCATATTAACGGGAACTTCTTCTACTTTAAATCCTGCTTTGCATACATCAATTGTCAAAGCAACTTCTACACCAAATCCTTCTGCAAAGCTATCTATCTTTTTTATTACATCCTTAGATAATGCTCTTTGACCAGAAAGGGGCGCTGAAAATTCCTGATAAGTCATCTTCTTCAAACCCCAATTTGCCAAAGCTTTAACCAAACCAAAACCACCTTTAATTTGGCTAGGAGGAAATTGAGCAATAGACATATCAGCTCTATCAGCCAACAATGGCTCTATTAATTTCTCAGCTTCAGAAGCACTTTCAGCCAAATCCCCATCTAATAATAATAAAATATCACCCTTAGCCTCTTTTAAGCCATAATTTAGAGCACTGCCCTTTCCTTGGTTTACATCTAATCTAATTACTTTATGAGCTACTTTAATAGCCTTTTGATAGGTCTCATCTTCTGACCCATCATCAATAACAATAACTTCCTTAACTTTATCTATAGATTTAACAGTTTTGATCGTAGCCTCTATACTATCTTCTTCATTGTAAGCAGGGATTATAGCTGAAACTGTTTTATTCACTAGTCACACCTCTCATATCAGCTAAGTCTTTTGACGCAACTTCAAATACCAATTTAATCAATCCTGAAATATTATTTAGCTCATCAGAATTAATCTTTATAGTCCCCTTACTTAACTTCGAGTAATAATCTTTTATTTCCTTATTAACTTGTCCTAAAAATAATACTCTGCTAAATTCACCTTTTATTTCTATATCAGATATACCATCTACTAGGCTGATAGATTCTGCATTAGCTAATTTTAATGCTTTAATAAGTTGATTTTTCAAATCAGAAGATATATTATCACCTACAACTAATAATAAACTCTGCTTTTCTAATTGTCCTTTAACAACCAAAGGCATAATCATTTTTTGAAATTTTATATTATCTGCTAATCTAGCCTCTAAGGTATTGACCTCTCTTTCAAATTGTTTATTTTCACTTCTTAAATATCTAAAATCATCCTCTAATTTAGAAACAAGGTTTTTCTGTTCTTCAATTATTAAATCATTTCCTAACATACTGCTACCAATTAAAATTCCTATTGCTAGTGTAACAAATATAATCACAACTGTAATTATATGATATCTTATATCTACTAGCATCTTTTCTCCTCCTAAAAACCAATATTAATTCTTAGTTTGATAAGTATGAGTTTTATCAATTGATGGATTGGTGATGAGACACTTATAATAGCAATAATAGGAATTAAAGAAGCTATTAATACTTCAGCAACATATTTAGGTTTAATCTGACTTTGGTATAATTTATTAACCCCTTTAGCATCAACTAATCTACTTCCCACCTTTAATCTGACCAAAAAAGTGCTTGCCATACCTGGACGACCTTTTTCTAAGAAGTCTATCATAGTAGTATGAGTACCAACAGCCACAATCAGTTCTGCACCTTTTTCATAGGCTAATAACATAGCAATATCCTCACTAGTTCCTGGAGCAGGAAAAAGCTTAGCCTTTAAGCCCAAGTTTTCTACTCTCTTCATTCCTGGAGCTCTTCCATCAGGATAGGCATGAACAATAATCTCTGCCCCACAAGATAATATCTTATCACTAATACTATCCATATCTCCTATAATAATATCAGGTTCAAACCCGTATTCTACCAAGGCATCTGCTCCACCATCCACACCTATTAAAACAGGATTTGTTTCTCTAATATAAGAAATTACAGCTTCTAAATCCTGTCTATAATCTTTTCCTCTAACTACAATCAAAACATCTTTATTTTCTAAATCTGTATCTATGTTTGGTATATCTATTCCCAAAATAAGCTCTTTTTCTTTCTTGGCATAATCTAAAGTATTATCAACAAATTTAATTAATTCTTCTTCCAAATTCTCTTTAGTCTGCTCTAATTTTATTTCTAGCCTTTGTTGATTTAAAACTTCCCCTGCTGCTATTATTTTCTTATCCTTTATTATCTTATTGTCAATAATTTGAACTAAATCTCCATTATTTAATTTTTCAAACAAATCTTTTTCAACATTATCTATCATTGGTATTCCTGCTTCTAATAATCTTCTAGGTCCTAAATTAGGATATTTCCCACTAATAGATGGATTGAGATTAATTATTGCCTTTACTTTCTTCTCTATTAATGACTCTGCAGCAAGTTGATCAATATCTCTATGTGCAATAACTGCAATCTCCCCTTCAACTAATTCCTTAACTAATTTCTTTGTCTTAATTCCTAATCTAACTTTTCCAGTTAATTGCATCTTGGGAGCCTCCTAAATTTACTACTATATTTAGTATAGCTTGATTTATCCTCTCTCATACTTCTAATTAAAGGTAATAATGTCAACTTGATTATTGAACTTCTAACTTCATTGTCTCAAATAAAAAAGCATCCTAGTTAGGATGCTTGAGTTCAAACTTAATTTTAATATTTTTAACTTACTCTAAGCTCAATTCTTAATTTATCAGCAACTTTAGCAATAAATTGTGAATTAGTTGGCTTTCCTGTAGAACTTGTTACTGAATGTCCAAAAAGTTTATTAATAGCCTTTGTATTTCCTCGTTCCCAAGTTACCTCAATAGCATGTCGAATTGCTCTTTCTACTCTACTTGCAGTTGTATTATACTCTTTAGCTACTAAAGGATATAATTCTTTAGTAACTGCTCCTAATAATTCCACCTCTTCTATTACCTTAGAAATTGCTTTTCTAAGATATAAATAGCCTTTAATATGGGCTGGAATTCCTATCTGATGCATAATATCTGTAATTCTCTCTTCTACATTCTTATAGATATTCGGTTGCACTTTTTTAGCATATCCTGTATTACTATTAGAGTTTGATAAGGTTACCTGTCTAATTCTATCAGATAATTTTTCTAAATCAAAAGGTTTTAGAATATAATAATCAGCACCTAAATTTACTACTCTCTGGGTTAATTCTTCTTGTCCAAAAGCAGTTAACATAATAATTTTAAATTTACTACTTAAATCTTTACTATACAGTTCTTCTAATACCCCAATACCATCTAAATGTGGCATAATAACATCTAATATCAATACATCAAATTCAGTTTCTTCAATCATCTCTAAAGCAGCAATTCCATCGTTAGCTACTCCAACTACTTCAAACTCATCTTGCTGATTAAGATACTCCTTAATCAGATTACAGAAATCCTTATTATCATCTACTAACAACACCTTAATTATGTCTTTTTTCATATTTAATTTTCCTCCTCATAGTAACTCTATACTAGAAGTTCTATGCTAATTTCCAAATTCCTCCTTTCAAAAACAAAAAACATCAAAAAATCTATGAAATAGATTTTTTGATGTTTTTCTCTTCTAATAGACCAGATTGTTTGATCATCCATTGAGCCAATATCCCATAGCCACGAGTCGAATCATTCACAAAGACATGAGTTATCGCTCCTACCAATTTTCCATTTTGTACTATAGGACTTCCACTCATTCCCTGAATAATCCCACCAGTCTGAGTTAAAAGATCAGGATCAGTTATTCTGATAATTAATCCTTTTTCTGCAGGCTGATACTGTCTTTTTACTTTTTCAATGACTATTTTAAACCTTTCAATACTACCACCATGAAGAACTGTATAAATTTCTGCCGGACCTTCTGTAACTTCTAAAGGGCTTGATACAGGTATAGCTTTATTAAAATAAGGATGCTTAGGAATAATTGATAATTTTCCGTAAATACCAAAATCATTATTTCTGATTATATTTCCTAAGACCCCTTGCCCATTAAAAAAAGTACCTAACTTCTCCCCTGGCAATCCTTTTTGACTTTGGTTAATACCAGAAATATTAGCTCTAACAACCTCCCCCTCTCCTACATCAATTTTTAATTGGGTATTAGCTTCAGTTATCATATGTCCTAAAGCTCCATAATAACCTTGATTGGGATCATAAAAGGACATAGTTCCTACACCAGTGGCTCCATCATCAACATAAATCCCTATCATATAATGACCATCTTCATTTCTAATAGGAAGAATATCTTTAAAAACAACTTTACCTGACTGCTTTCTAATCTTAAATCTTATTTTCTTACTATTTTTTCCATATTGATTTATTAATTTAGCCAGGTGATACTTATTCTTAATTCCAATATCATTAACCTTTAATAAGCTATCTCCTACTTCTATTCCTGCATCTTTAGCAGGAAAATGTTTTTCCCCATTGCTATCTACTACATATGAACTTCTAACTACCATAATTCCATCTGATTTTAGAATAACTCCAATAGCTTGTCCACCTGGGATGACTTTAATCTCCGGAAGAACATTTACTACCATCTTTCTTAAGGGGATCAAACCAAACAACTTAAAGTTCAAGTCATACTTTCCCGTATTAGATGCCTGCAAAGCTAAAGGCTTAGATAAATTAATATTTAACTCTTGACTAGAAACATTTTTACCATTAACCTTTAAACTTCCTTGATTATTAGACTCAACCGATACATTAAAGGGTAAATGTATCTTTAATGATGCTTTATTACCTTCTATAATTTGGCAAGTATTTGGTAAACCTAAAAAAATTAATATCTGAGGCATTAATAAAATTAATATTACTATTAAGAAACAATTAAGTCCGATTATTCTTTTATAATTTTTCATTAACCACACTCCTACACAGCCCCACCTGTGTAGTATCTTCCAACTATTCAAATTACAACTTTCATCTGCTTAATAAACTATTAGAGACTTGTAAAATTAAAAGACATTACTATTAATAAGAGAATTCTATAAATTAAAAAATAGTTATACTTTTATAGATATAAGAATTTATAAAATTCTCTTGAATATGAAATTAAAAAAGAGCATCTTTACTAATAAAGATGCCCTAGATAAATAAAATCTATTCAATTCTACTTTACTTATTTCTTTTTTTATTTATAGCTGATTTAAGTAATTCTTCAGCATGATCCAATGTAGTCTCACTTAAACTACCATCTAACATTCTTGCTAATTCTCTGATTCTAGCATTGTCTTTTAAAGGATGAATTACTGTCTCAGTTTCATTATTAACAATTTTTTTCATGATTAAATGATGATTATCTGCCATACATGCTATCTGAGGAAGGTGAGTAATACAGATTATTTGATGATTTTTGGCTAGAGAATCTAACTTGTCAGCTACTAATTTTCCTACTCTTCCACCAATTCCAGTATCAATTTCATCAAAAATTAAAGTGGATATCTGATCAATATCTGCAGTTATCGTCTTTAAAGATAACATCACCCTAGATAATTCTCCACCAGAAGCTATTTTAGCTAATGGCTTTAACTTAGAACCAGGATTTGGTGAAATTAAAAATTCAACCTTATCAATACCATCCTTAGAATAAGTATCTCTTTCTTTAAAATCTATTTTAAATACTGTTTGCATCATAGATAAATCTTTTAATTCTTTTGAAATATTTTTTTCTAAAATATTAGCCATCTCTTTTCTTTTACTTGATAGTTTTTTGGCCAAGGCTAAGTATTCTTCTTCTAATTTATCAATATTCTCCTTTAGCTCTTCTTTTCTAATTTGGCTGTTTTTTATATTGTCTAATTCCTTAATAATAGTATCTTGATAGTCTAATATTTCAGAGATAGTATCTCCATACTTTCTCTTTAACCTACTAATAATATCTAAACGTTCTTCTATTAAATTTAAGCGTTGAGGATTAAACTCTATTTCATCATGATAATCTCTTAATTTAAAAGAAACATCCTCTAAGTCATAATTAATACTTTTTAAATTTTCAGCAACTTCCTCTAATTCATTATCTAATTTAACCAAACTATCAATCTCTTTAGATAATTGATTGACCTGATCAATTATAGAACTCTGTTCAAATTCACTTTGATATAATTGACTATAAGCTTTACCAATAGTTTGACTTAATTCCTCTGCATTACTTAACCTCTTTCTTTCTTCTAGCAACTCTTCATCTTCATTCATCTTTAATTCTGCTTCTTCAATCTCGTTAATCTGAAACTCTAATAAATCGATTCGCCTTTCTCTTTCTCTCTCATCATAATTTAATTCCTCTAATTTCTTCTTTTTTTCTTGCAACTTAGAATATAAATTGATTAACCCAACCTTAACTTCCATTAAATCCTTAGCACCAAATTCATCTAATAATCTAAGATGATCTTCAGCATTAAGTAATGATTGATGTTCATGCTGCCCATGAATATCAATTAAATATTGAGTTATTCCTCTAACCATCTCTAAGGTTACAACGCGTCCATTTATTCTGGATTTATTATTACCATTAACACTGATCTCACGGGTTAAAATTATATTTTCGTCATCTGATAGTTCCAATCCTAATTCATCTACTTTTTCTTTAGCAAGAAAATTATCTTTTAAATTAAAGCATCCTTCAATTATTGCTTTATCTTCACCATATCTAACATAGTCAGTTGACGCTCTGCCTCCTAACAACATATCTAAAGCTTTAATAATAATAGATTTTCCTGCACCTGTTTCGCCTGTTAGAATATTTAAACCAGGCTTCAACTCCAACTTAACATCCTTAATCAATGCAAAATTACTAATTACTAACTCAGATAGCATTGACTTTACCTCCTTACACAGTCAAATTCTCTAATTTATCAATTACAGACTCAACCGCATTTTTAGGCTTAACCACCATTAAAATAGTATCATCACCAGCAATTGTACCAATTACATTATCCCAAGTGGTATTATCTAATAAAGCGGCTATTGCTTGTGCAGTTCCTGGTAATGTATTGATTACAACCAAGTTCTCACTAAAATTTATATCTATTACTGAATCTTCAAACATACGTTTCATTCTACTTGTAACATTAACCTTCTCTTTAGGTTGAGGCGGCAAATAGTATTTATAACCTCCTCCTTCTATAGGAACCTTAATAAGTCCTAACTGCTTAATATCACGAGAAACAGTAGCTTGTGTTACTTCAATCCCCTCTTCTTCTAACCTAGTTGTTAATTCATCTTGAGTATGAATATCTTCATTCTCAACTAACTCCATGATTTTAATGTGTCTTTTACTTTTCATTAATTTATCTCCTTAATTTATTATTGTAGACGATTATGTAAAATTTTATAAAAATTATAGCCCTCTAATTTCATCATCTTTGCAACTAATTCAGACTTATTAATTTTTATAATATCTTTAGACAAAATAGGAAAACTATCTTGTCCATCAACAGTTAACATTACTTCATTATGATCAGCATCTACTTTAACCATTATCTCCTCATCTTCTGTAGTTACTATAGAACGGGAATTCAAAGTATGAGGACATATTGGGGTAATAATTAAAGATTTCATCTTAGGGTTAACAATTGGACCACCAGCTGATAAAGAATAGGCTGTAGAACCAGTTGGACAAGCTATTATCAATCCATCCCCTGGATATGTAGTAATATATTCATTATCAATATAACTTTCCAAATTAATAATTCTAGAAAATGGACCCTTGTTAATCACAAGGTCATTAATAGCAATTACCTTATTGACCACTTTACCCTTTCTAATAACAGTTCCTTCTAAAATCATTCTTTCTTCAATAATATACTGACCAGCTAATAACTTATTTAATCCTTCTTCCAACCTATTAATTTCTATATCAGTTAGAAAACCTAATTGGCCTAGATTTATACCTAAAATGGGGGTGTCACTATTAGCAAAAGTACGTGCTGCCTTTAGAAATGTCCCATCTCCTCCAAAAACAATTACTACATCTACAAAATCAATTAAAACTTCATAAGCTTTATTTTCAACCTTTCTATCAAGTAAACAAGCACTAGCTTCATCTAAAATATAACTTTTATTCTGACCATCCAAATAATCACAAACCTTATTCATAACTTCAAAGGCTTGAGCTTTATTGATATTAGCAATTAAACCTATTTTTTTAATAACCTTATTTCTATCCATATATTCACCCCAGAACTACTCATTAAAAATCATTATTCATAGAAAACTATAAAGATTGATGAGCAGAATCAATAATATTAATAATCTTCTCATCTAAATCAACAATACCTTTCTTACTTTGATCAAGAGTAAAATAAGATAAATATTCAATATTATGACCTTTACCTCCTGTAATCGGTGAATAATCAATTCCAAGAGGAGTTAATCCTATCTCTAATGCAAAATTCATAATTTTATTAATAACCTCTTTATGCACAGTCTTATCTTTAACTACACCATTATTCCCTACCTTGTCTGGTCCTGCTTCAAACTGTGGTTTTATCAAAGCAATAATCTCTCCATCAGATTTTAATAAATTTATTAAAGCAGGTAATATCTTAGTTAAAGATATGAATGCAACATCTATAGTACCTATATCCCCAGCTTCTCCTATATCATCTAAACTTAGATATCTAGCATTGGTCTTTTCCATACAAACTACTCGATCATCACTACGCAATTTCCAAGCTAACTGATTATAGCCCACATCAATTGCATATACTTTACGAGCTCCATTCTGTAATGAACAATCAGTAAAACCTCCAGTTGAAGCCCCAATATCTATTACTAATTTATCTTTAAGATCAATTTCAAAACTATCTATTGCCTTTTCTAGCTTCAAACCACCTCTACTAACATAAGGGTGCAAATCTCCTTTCACTCTAATGTTAGCTTCTGGATCTATCTTAGTGCCAGCCTTATCTACTTGTTGATCATCAACATAGACTAAGCCTGCCATAATTGACCTCTTAGCTTGTGAACGACTCTTGAATAATCCTTGTTCTGTTAATATTACATCTAATCGTTCCTTTTTAGCCATTCTACCCCTCCTGCATAACTGCTCTAATCTTAGCTTTAATTCCTGCTATATCTAGTCCGTATTTAGCCAATAATTCTTCTCTAGAACCATGCTCTATAAACTCATCTGGCAAAGCAATTCTTTTTAACTTAACATTCAAGTTTTGATCAACTAAAAATTCAGCGACAGCACTACCAAATCCTCCTTGTAAGACATTCTCTTCTACTGTAAAAAGAAGATTAAATCTATCAGCTAAATTTTTAATCAATTGCTTATCTAAAGGCTTTACAAAACGCATATTAACTACTTCTAAATCTATCCCTTCTTCAGCCAAGTCAGATGCAATTTTCAAAGCTGGATGTACCATAGATCCAATAGCCAAAATAGCTCCATCCTTACCTTGACGTAAAGTTTCTGCCTTAGCAATTTCTAAAGTATTATCAGTCTCACTTAACTCTACCCCTACAACTTCGCCTCTTGGATATCTAAAAGATATTGGCCCATCATGATTTAAAGCTGTTCTAACCATTACTTGTAATTCTGATTCATCCTTAGGTGCCATTACTGTCATATTAGGTAAGTGGCGTAAAAATGAATAATCAAATACACCTTGATGGGTTTCTCCATCCCTTCCTACTAATCCAGCACGATCAATAGCTAATTTAACTGGAAGGTTTTGAATACAGATATCATGAAGAATTTGGTCATATCCGCGTTGTAAAAAAGTAGAATATAAAGTAACAAAGGGTTTAGTACCATTTAAAGCTAAACCAGCACCTAAAGTTAATGCATGCTGCTCAGCAATACCTACATCATAAAAACGATCAGGATACTCATTAGCAAATTTATTTAATCCTGTACCTGAAGGCATAGCAGCAGTAATTGCTACAACACTCTCATCTTCTTTAGCTAGATCTACTAATGTTTGACTAAAAATATCTGTATAAGTCTTTTTTGTCCTTTTACTTTTAGCCTCTCCTGTCATTATATTAAATGGTGCTACACCATGATATTTAGATGGTTCTTTTTCAGCTGGTGCATAACCTTTTCCTTTAGTTGTCACCGTATGTATCAAAACTGGACCACCAATATTTTTAGCATCTTTTATATGTTCTTGTAATACTTTAATATTATGTCCATCGATTGGTCCTAAATAAGTAAAACCAAACTCTTCAAATAAAAGTCCTGAAACCAATAAATATTTTAAACTGTTTTTTACTTTATTAGCCGTCTTCAGCAATTGATCACCAAAAGCAGGTATAGAATTTATTAAATATCCTACATCTTTTTTAGCCTTATGTATTTTAGGATTAGTCCTTAATTTATCTAAATAATTAGATACAGCTCCTACATTTTTTGATATAGACATTTCATTATCATTTAAAATAACTATTAAATCCTTAGCTAAATCACCAGCATGATTTAAGGCTTCAAAAGCCATACCTGCCGTTAAAGCTCCATCACCAATTACAGCCACAATAGTTTCATCATCTCCCCTAATATCTCGAGCACATGCCATACCTAATGCAGCTGAAATTGAGGTGCTACTATGACCCACATCTAAATGATCATGTATACTTTCTTGACGTTTTGGAAAACCACTTAAACCATTAAACTGCCTTAATGTGTTAAACTTATTTTTTCTTCCGGTCAATAATTTATGAGCATAACTTTGATGCCCTACATCCCACAAAATCTTATCTTTAGGACTATTTAATACTGAATGAAGTGCTATTGTTAATTCAACCACTCCCAAAGAAGAGGCTAAATGACCACCAGTATTGGATAAATTCACTATTATCTCTTCTCTAATCTCTTGAGCTAACTTATATAGATTATCTGCTGATATTTTTTCTAAATCTTTTGGTGAATCTATTTGTGCCAAAAATTCTTCCATAATCAGATATCACCCTCTTTTTCTAATTTACAATGTACAATTGACAATCTATGATTAAAACTAAGATCTTAAGAACTTAAATTTTTAATTGTAGCGAAGCATGAATGGGGGAGTTCTTTTCCCACTGAATATTATATATTATCAATTGTCAGTTATTACTTAATAGTCTCGTTGTATAATATAATCTGCTAACTTTAATAAGACTTCTGCTTTTTCACCAAAAATATTTAATGCTTCTTTTGCTCGTTTACAGGTCTTAGAAGCCATCTTTTTAGACTCTTCCAAACCATAAATAGCTGGGAAAGTAGCTTTATCCCTATCTAAATCACTGCCTACATCTTTTCCTAACTTGTTAGCATCTCCTTCAATATCTAAAATATCATCAACAATTTGGAAACCTAAACCGATCTCTTCTGCATAAGTAGTCAAAGCCTTTAATTGCTCATCATTAGCCCCTGATAAGATAGCTCCAATTCTAACAGATGCCTTTAATAAAGCTCCTGTTTTGTGCCTATGTATATAATCTAATTCATTACTATCTATTTGATGACCTTCAGCTAAAATATCAGCAACTTGTCCTCCAACCATACCTTTAGATCCTGAAGCCTTAGCTAACTCTTTTATCGCTAACAAAACTTGTTCTACTGATACATTATCAATATTAGTCATAATTTCAAAAGCATAAGTTAATAAAGCATCACCAGCCAATATAGCCATTGCTTCACCAAAGACTTTATGATTAGTAGGCTTTCCTCGTCTTAAATCATCATCATCCATAGCAGGTAAATCATCATGGATCAAAGAATAATTATGTATTAATTCAAGGGCACAAGCTGCGGCTAAGATATCTTCCTCTTCTCCGCCTATTAATTTTGCCGCTTCTAAAGCCAAAATGGGCCTCAACCTCTTTCCACCTGCTAATACACTATATCTCATAGATTTATTTAATTGGATTGGGTGTATATCTTCAGCTGGTAGATGCTTGTCTAATTCTTTATTTATTACTTTACTCTTACAATTAATAAATTCTTTAATATTCATTATTCTCCTTCACCTCTATAATTATAACTTTCTACACCTATTTCTCCATTCTCCTCTTTAATAACTTCTATTCTTTCTTCAGCCTGATCTAACTTATTTGAACAAAATTTCGTTAGCCTGACTCCTTTTTCAAACTCTGTTAATGAATCTTCTAAAGATAGTTCTCCTCGCTCTAATTTATCTACAGTATCTTCTAATTGTTTTAATGCTTCTTCAAAGCTAATTTCCTGACTCATAGGCCTCAACTCCTTAATACTTAATCCACTTTAGATATTTCTACATTCGATCTTTATTCCCTTCATCTCTCTTTAACTTACCACTTAAATAACTATTTTTAATTAGATGTTAAGTATATTTTATTATCCCTAAAATTACTAATTTTATAATAATTTATATTTACATTATTTGAAAGTGATATATCCAAGTTTAAAGTAAAACTTAATGGATGTATTGAAACATTTTTAGGTGATAGGAGTTAGGTTATAGGTGATAGTAAGGTCTTCCTACCTCCCATGTCCTAACGCCTAACTCCGAAAGTGTCGCATTATCAATCTATATTCCTTAATAACCTTAAGCATAATCAAATATCTTACTTTATAATAACAAAAAGGTTGCCCGAAGGCAACCTTTGAATTTAGTTAAGCTATATGCTCTGCTTGATCTTTTCCATTTGTAGTTAAGTTATTAAAATATTCTTTAGTTAAACTAATAACTATACCCGATAACCCTAATAAAGCAACTAAGTTAGGTAAAGCCATTAGACCATTTACTACATCAGAGATAGCCCAAATTAATTCTAATTTAACAGTAGCACCTAATAGAACACATAAAATATAAATAAATTTGTAAGGCTTAATAGCTTTATGCCCTAATAAATATTCAATACATTTTTCACCATAATAACACCAACCTAAAGCTGTAGAAAAGGCAAAGAATATGATTCCAATTCCAATTACTAAACCACCAGGACCAGGCATTCCTACATTAAAAGCTTTAGTTGTTAAAGCAGCACCAGTCTCTCCACTATTCCAAACACCAGTCATAATAATTGTCAAAGTAGTTAAGCTACAAATGATAATTGTATCAATGAATGTTCCTAACATAGCAATTAACCCCTGACGAACTGGATTATTTGTCTTAGCAGCAGCATGAGCAATTGGAGCACTACCTAGACCAGCTTCATTAGAGAAGATACCTCTTGAAATACCTTTTCTTATAGCTAACATCACTCCTGCACCAGCAAAACCACCAATAGCAGATTGACCACTAAAAGCAGATTTGACAATTAAAGAAATAGCAGCTGGTAATTCAACAATATTAGTAAGTATAATATATAAAGTTCCTAAAATATAAATAGCACTCATTAAAGGAACAATCTTACTTGCAACCTTAGCAATTCTTTTAATACCACCTAAAACAACCATTCCAACTAAAGCAGCCATAACTACCCCTGTAACTATAGGTGAAATTCCAAAGTTAGCCTGTAAAGCATCAGCCATTGAATTTGCTTGAACTGTAGCTCCAATTCCTAACCAAGCAACCATAACACCACAAGCAGCAAAAAAGATTGATAACGGCTTCCACTTTTCTCCTAATCCTTCTTGAATATAGTACATTGGCCCCCCAGCCATTTCACCATCTTCATTCTTAACACGATATTTTACAGCTAGAACACCTTCAGCAAACTTGGTAGCTGTACCAACTATGGCAGCAATCCACATCCATAATGCAGCACCTGGACCACCAACAGCAATAGCAGTAGCAACACCCGCTATATTACCAGTTCCTATCGTAGAAGAAAGTGCTGTCGCCAATGCTTCAAAGGCTGATACATCACCTTCACTCTCATTGTCTTCTTTAAAGATCAAACTTATAGCATAAGGAATTTTAGATAATGTAATCCCTTTTAACCTAATAGTCAAATATACTCCAGTTCCCAACAATAATATTAACATTGGTGGTCCCCAGACAAGACTACTCATTGCACTAAAAAAATTCAATAAAGCTTCCATTCTTCTTCCTCCCCTTTAAATTTCAATTATAAAATAAAAAATCTAAACCCTAAGGTTTAGACTCTGGAGAAAAACAAATAGATCTATTGAGTTCTTAGCTCCATAACATTAGATAAGAAGTAATAATTAGCAACTAATAATCAACTACTATTTGTCCTTTGCTCTGTCCTTTTACCTGAGAGATTACCCTGAAATTTATTCAGGTTACTCCTTCGGTGCTCTTTTATAAGTCTCTCCAGAGTGCCGTCATATTACAGTATTTAACCTGAGAGTTTCATCTATAGTCGGACAACTATAGATTTGCCCCGTCGGCAAAGCCATAAACTTTTCTCCTGTAATAATCCTTCGACAACGTATTCACTTTTATAAAGCTATGATAACACATGTTTGTCATTTTAGCAAGTATTTATTTTTTTCAAAATAATTATATAAATTGCAATATAAAATGCACGGTTTTTTATTACTCAATACCTCATAAATTTTAAGCTGCCTTTAACTGTTCTTCAAATATATAATTTGCATTCTTAAACCCAAACATTTTTCGTGGATAATTATTTATCCATCGCTCAATTCTTTTAACTTCATTTCTGCTAATATTCTTAAAGCTACTTCCTTTTGGTAAAAACCTTCTAATCATTTTATTTAAATTCTCATTACTACCTCTTTGCCAAGAACAATAAGCATCAGCATAATATTGACTAGTTCTTGAGATATCACTTCCTGTAAAGGAAGTTTCTATCCCTTCATAATCATAGAATTCTTTACCATTATCTGTAGTTATAGTTTTAAATAAGTCTCTAAATTTTCTAACTCCTATTCTTCTTTCTACGCGATCTAATCCTTTTATTACAGATTCTTGAGTCTTATTAGGTATTAGTTCTATTATTTCTTTGCGACTATATCTCTCTGTTAAAACTAATAAAAAGGGCTCATCTTTACCTTTCCTACCCTCTACTAAGTCCATTTCCCAATGACCTATTTCTGACCTTTTATCAGCTTCCTTAGGCCTATCTGATATCTTTCTTCCCTCTTTTCTCCTTTTTGTTGATTCTTTTTCTTTCTGTTTAGATTTATTAGTCTTTTTATATCTACCATAAACCAAATCTTCTCTATCTATAAACAGAATGCCTTTATCTATATAATTATATATCGTCTTCCAATGTATTTTAATTTCAAACCCATCATCCTCTTTAATCATCTCTGCAATTACCTCTGGAGAATAATTTCCTTTTATTTTTTCTTCTATGAATTCAGCTAATTGATGATCTTTTCCTATTTTAATCTTAGCTCCTTTAGCAGTCGCATTGTTATCATATAAGTTTTGAGCTATATCAGCATCGTATTCTATTCTTTTAGTGTAATCTGAATTTAATAATACAAGCTTTCCCCTTTCAATTTCTCGACTTATTGTCGTCCTATGCCTCCCTAACTCTCTTGCTATTGCTGTCTTCGATTTGTTTTGTATATTATATAAATGTTCTATTATCTTTCTCTCTTCCCACTTTAAATGTTTTCCTTTTCTACTTTTTGTGTTATAATTATTTTGGCACATATTTAATACCTCCAATGTTTGCTTTGGTCAGTTAACATTATATATGAGGTATTAATGTGTGTCATTTTTTATTTTTTGAACTATCCGTGCATTTAATTATACAATGCACCTTTCAAAATAATTATATAAAATAAACAAAACAGTCTTTTCTATTTGTTTTAGAATTATTTAAACTTATTTCTTGCTTGTATGATAATTAAAAACTTAATGGCATTCGATATCTTTAACAAATGGATATACAGATATAAGATAAAGCGACAGTTTCGGAGTTTGGCGTTAGAAAATAGGAGGTAGGAAGAACTTACTAACCCCTATAACCTAACTCCTAGCACCTAAAAGTGTCACACTATACTCATATTATTCAACAATTAAAAATCAAAAATAATAGTTTATCTTATTACTTTTTAATACATTCGAAGCATTTTATCTTTAATTATATCTTTATGCTCTAAAAAATAATCATAGTCAGCAACAACTATGATAGTAACTATATTCTAAAAGTTTATTTTTCGGAAATTTTCTCTACATTACATAACAAATAACCATCCTTTAATAAAATCTCAACTAAATCATCTTTATTAACTTGATAAATTGAATTGATACCTCTACCACCTTCAGCTTTCCTAGTCAAACTATAACCCCTAGCCAAAGTATTTAATGGTGATAAAGAATTCAAATTACTTACTAGACTTTCTAATTTTTCTCTTTTCTTGCTCAAGTTATTCTTAAATTTATCCTGAAGGTTCAGTGTTAATTCATCTAGCTTTTGAGTATATTCCAAAATTTGATCCTTAGGCAATTGTAGTGCTCTACGCCCTTTTAAGTTATTCAACTTATCACCTAAGCGATTTAATCTATTTTCTATAGCAACTGTTAAATTGCTATATAATCGTTTCACATACCTTTCTATCTCTTCACGATTAGATACAACTAGCTCTGCTGCTGCTGAAGGAGTTGGGGCTCTTAAATCAGCTACAAAATCAGAAATAGTGAAATCTGTCTCATGTCCAACCGCTGAAATCACAGGTACTTTAGATTTAAAAATAGACCTTGCCACTTCTTCTTTATTAAAAGCCCATAAATCTTCAATTGAACCTCCACCACGTCCAATAATAATTACATCCACATCACTCTTATTTAAAAGTTCTAAGCCCTTAACTAAACTCGCTACTGATTTTTCACCTTGAACTACAGCAGGGGCAATCAGTAAAGATATATTAGCAAATCTTCTTTTAACTACACTGATAATATCCTTAATAGCTGCTCCTGTTGGTGAAGTTATAACCCCTACTTTAGCAGGTATCTTTGGAATTGTCTTTTTAAATTCATCTTTAAATAATCCTTCTTGATCTAACTTTTTCTTTAATTGCTCAAAGGCCAAATGTAAACTACCTATTCCATCTGGCTCTAAATTATGTATGTAAATCTGGTATTGTCCTCTTGCAGGATAAATACTTACCTTCCCTTGAGCAATAACTGCCATCCCATCTTCAGGCTCAAACTCTAATTTATGATTATAACCTTTAAACATAACTGCACTTATCTGTGTTTTCTCATCTTTTAAAGTAAAGTACATATGCCCTGAAGAATGATGATGAAAATTAGAAATCTCTCCTTTAACCGTGACTTTACTTAGATTTGGATCAGTCTCTAAAACCTCTTTTAAATAATTGGTAACTTGAGTAACAGACCATGCCCTATCTAAAAAATTATTTTCTTCCCACATTCTAGCCCCTTCTCTCTTTGCAGGCAGTCAATGTATTTTTAAGTAAAATAGCAATTGTCATTGGTCCAACCCCTCCTGGAACAGGAGTGATTGCTGAAACTTTATCTTTTACTCCTTCAAAATCAACATCACCACATAACCCTTCTTCTGTTCTATGCATCCCTACATCTATTACAACTGCTCCTTCTTTAACCATATCAGCAGTTACAAACTTCTCCCTGCCTACTGCTGCTACTAAAATATCAGCATTTTTAGTATGTTCTGCTAAATTTTTAGTTCTACTATGGCAAATAGTAACTGTAGCATTCTGATGTAATAACATCGTTGCCATAGGTTTACCTACAATATTACTTCTTCCAATAACTACTGCATTCTTTCCCTCAAGTTCAATATTATATCTAGCTAAAATTTCCATAATTCCTCGTGGTGTACAAGATGGCAATCCCTTATTATTAATCATTAATTTTCCTACATTTATCGGATGGAAACCATCTACATCTTTATCTGGCCTAATAGTAGCAATTACCTTTTCATCATCTATATGATCTGGCAAAGGTAATTGGACTAAAATCCCATCTACCTGATCATCCTCATTTAGTTTCTGAACTTCTGTCAAAAGATCGCTTTCACTAATATTTTTAGGCAAATTAATTATAGTAGAGTTGATTCCTACCCTCCTACATGCCTTCTCTTTATAAGAAACATATATTTCTGAAGCAGGATTATCTCCCACTAAAATTACTGTTAAACCTGGTTTTATATCAACATCTTTCAATCTTTCTACTTCTTTACTAAGATCACTTTCAACTGCTTTGGCAACCTTTCTACCAATTAAAATCTTATCCTCTCCTACTCTCATTCTAATTCCCTCCTTGATAAATACTATCTTTAATTACAAATATTATAGCATAAAGAACTTTAATAATAAATAAGAAGACTATATTAAAAATCCATACTTACTTTTTTGACTTTAAGTTAATATCTTCTACCGCGAAATAATTAGAGAACAAAAATTAAATCAGTTCTAAGACAGCTAAGGCAGTAATTTCATCTGTTATCAGTACATCTATTAACTCGCTTCTCATCACACCTAAAATAGCCTCTGCTTTTTGAGAACCAGAAACAACTGCAATTAAATAAGGAATCTTAGCAAGTTGCTCAAAGCCAACACCTATCACCCTATTATCAAAGCTAGCATTACACCTTTCCCCATTAATATTAAAGAATCTAGCACATATATCACCTACTGCACCAACCTCACTTAACAACTCCATATCCTCTTCTAATAAATAACCGGATTTGATAAAGGTTGATACTGGACTTAAGCCTCCAATTCCAACCATACCTACTGTTATATTATTCATCATTTCATAAATTTCTTTTATCTTTCTATCAGATATTATAGCATCTCTAATTGTTTTATTATCAACAATAGCAGGTGCTGATAACATATTATATTCTCCACCAAAAGCTCTAGCCAAATCATGGATAATAGTATTAGCACTTACATCATTAGAACCTAAATTACCTATCAATTGCACAATATCAACCTTTTTATTAGTAGGTTCTAGATAATCAGTTACCCGACGTAAAGTTCTCCCCCAAGAAACTCCTAATACATCTCCATCACTAACTTTGTCACTTACATGCTTAGCAGCAGTCTTAGCTACTTCATTAAAATAAATTTCTTCAGAAGCATCTTGATTAACAATGATTTTCGCTTCTTTTAAGCCAAATAATTCCTCAAATTTTCTTTCTAACCTAGTAGCATTATCTTTAGGATAATTTATCTTAACTTCAATAATTCCTTCTTTCTTAGCTGCAGTTAACACTCTTGAGACCTTGACTCTAGAAATCTTAATTCTATCGGCTATCTCTTGTTGACTCATATTATTCTTATAATATAATTCAGCTACTTTAGCCATCAATTTTGGTTCATAACTCGCCATATCGACCCACTCCTTAATACAATCTACTCTTATTATAAGCCCTTTTTAATTAATTTTAAAGTCTAGTCAAATATTTATCTTAGTTTATATTCTTCCTACACTTAAAATATCAAGCAAGAAAATATATAAGAGCGAACAAGATGTCCGCTCTTAGTAATCTCCAATAAATAATTCTCTTATCAACCTTAAGAACTATATTAAAGATATATTATTTACTTATCTAATCTTTCAATCAACTTAATTTTTGTGTAGCAAAAAGCAAATAAATATATACTATATATGGTTTCCCCTATTTTTAAATATATACGAGCTTGTTGAATAATTAACTTATTATTTATATAGCTTTTATTATTTAGAGATTAGATTGATAAAACGACACTTTCGGAGTTAGGCGTTAGGACATTGGAGGTAGGAAGACCTTACTATCACCTATAACCTAACTCCTATCACCTAAAAATGTCTCAATACATCCATTAATCTACATATCTTTATATTCTTTCAACAACCTAAAATATATACAATAAAAGAAATTAATACTTTAGTTATAGATTATTAACCTTCTTACCTTTACCATAAGTTTCTTCCCAATCTGCAATAAAGCCTTCTACTCCTAATTCAGTCATTGGATGATAGATCAATTTATCAATAAGATCAGGATTTGCTGTAATAGCATGGCTTCCAGCTAAAGTAGACTGGTGAATTTGGTTTACATTTTTGAAACTAGCAGCTAATACTTGAGTTTCACAATTATAAATCCCAAATAAGTTAATAATCTCCTTGACAGTATTAATACCATCAGCAGCAATATTATCTAAGCGATTAACATAAGGAGCTACAAAATGTGCTCCAGCTCTAGCTGCCATTAATGCCTGCTGTGCTGTAAAAACCGCTGTAGCTGTTATCTTAATTTCTTTCTCCTTCAGAATCTTCATAGCTTTAATTCCTTGTGGAATAACAGGAATTTTAATATATAACTTTCCACCTATCTTATCATTTAAAAACTCTGCTTCTTCCACCATTTCTTCTGCACTAGTACTTAATACTTGAGCATGTAACATCTTATCTTCACCAATTATTGCTCTTATCTCTTGCAATAATGGAATAAAACCTCTTCCCTCTTTGGCAATGATTGATGGATTAGTTGTTACTCCATCAATTGGATATAAATCACCAAGTTTTTTAATCTCTTCTAAATTTGCAGTATCTAATAAAAGCTTCATTTAATCTCCTCCTTTTTATAAATATCCAATTTTTAAAATAGAATATAGCAGGTATAAAGTGACAGTAACAAGTGACTAATAACAGGTGGCAAGTTAATTTATTTACCTAGCTCCTAGAACCGACGATATCTCACCACTTAAACTATCACAATTAGACAGCAATTGATTGATAAGATTTAGAGGTCAAGTCCTATTCATGCTTCGCTACAATTACGCTCATCAAAGCCTAATTCAAAATGAAAAATTAATATATCTAGGGAATGGTCGGACCATTCCCTACAAAAAAATGATCAATTCTTATAAGGTTGGTCATCTGTATAATTAAATAATCTAAGAACTATGCTGTTTTATAGTGCTTTATTGTAATAAATTTTTTAAGGATTGATGCCTACTAAGATCCTATATCTCCTTATCTCCTTATCTCCTTATCTCCTTATCTCCTTATCTCCTTATCTCCTTATCTCCTATCTCCTATCTCCTATCTCCTATCCCCTATCTCCGATTACTTTAATTAAAACTTCTGCTCTGTTCTAGAGATAATATCATCTTGTGTCTTCTTATCTAAAGTTACAAATTGAGCACAATAACCTGCTACTCTAACTATTAAATCTCTATATTCTTCTGGATTCTGTTGAGCTGCTCTAAGTGTCTCTCCAGATACAATATTAAATTGTACATGCCAAGCTTTCAAATTGATAAAAGCTTTGATAAAAGATACAAATCTATCAAACCTATCTTCGCCTTCTAATAATTCAGGAGGAAACTTTTGATTAAGCAATTGACCACCAGTCATCATTATTGTAGGGAATTTAGTCACAGAATTCAAAACTCCAGTTGGCCCTTTCATATCTGTTCCTTGGGTAGGGGAAGCACCTTCTGCAGTAGGCTTTTCAGCTTCACGACCATCAGGAGTAGCACCAGTTACTGTTCCCATTGGTACATTAGAAGAGATTCCAGAGGTCGACATATAATAATTACCACCGATAGGGCCTCGACCATACCTAGTATTTTTATAGTTATTAATCTCATTCATATAAGTCTTATAAGCATCTACTGCTAGCTGATCTACATAATCATGACCATTACCATATTTAGGAGCATCAAGTAGGATTTTTTGAATAAATTTACCTTTATCCCCTGCAAAATTATTAGCTAAAGCCTCCATTAACTCTTCGGCTTTTAAAGACTTTTCTTCAAAGATATACTTCTTAATAGCTGCCATGGAATTAGCTACATTAGCAATACCTACCTGTAAGCCACTGACCATATCATAAACTGCTCCACCTTCTTTAGCAGTCTTACCTCGCTTAATACAATCATTTACTAATGAAGAACATAGCATATCTGGAAACTCTTCAAGCTGAGCATCTGCTATATGGTCAACAACTACCGATAATTTTGTATAATAAGCGATATGAGCCTCCCAAGCCTTCCAAAAGTCCTCAAAACTTTGGAAATCTTGCAATCTTCCTTGACCTCTAAATAATTCATAACCTGTTCTTGGGTCAACTCCATCATTTAAGGTTAACTCTAAAGCTTTGATCAAATTAGTAAAAGTCATACCAGTACATCTATAGCCCCACTTACCAGGTACAGCTACTTCTACACATCCTACCATTGTATAACCATATGCATCTTCATAGCTTACTCCCTTATCCAGCAAAGAAGGAATGATAATCTCGTCATTATGCAAAGCCGGCATTCCATAACCAGTCTTAATAACTTGTGCAGCCTCACGCAATAATCTTTCTGGACTATTAGCATGCACTCTAACAGATAGGTTAGGTTGAGTAAGCTTCATCTCAGCAACACTCTCTAAAATCAAATAAGTCAATTCATTTGTTTCATCTTTTCCTTGTGCATTCTGTCCACCAATAGTTACATTTTGATAGGTCGGATAACCTGCTCCATAACCTGCATGTGAAGTAGGTCTTAGCTTAATAATAGAAAATAGTTTTACCCATAGACATTCTAGTAACTCTTTTGCGAAATCTTTAGTAATAGCTCCTTGTTCAATATCCTTTTTATAAAAAGGATATAAATATTGATCTACTCTACCTAAAGAAGCTGAATGACCATTACTTTCAATCTGAATAACCAAGTGTATAAACCAAATCGCCTGCACTGCTTCATAGAAATTGCGAGGAGCTTTAGCTGGAACTCGATCACAAATCTCAGCAATCTTTATTAGTTCTTCTTTTCTTGTCAAGTCATCCACTTCTTCTGCCTGCTTTTTAGCTAATTGGGAATATCTTTTTGCAAACTTTATAATACTTTCATTAGTTAAAATAACACCTTCCCAGAAAGCTTTCTTTCTAATAGCATCAAGCTCACCTAGATTAAGATTTTCAAGTTCTATTTTAGCCTCTTCAATTACACCTTCAAGACCTCTATTTAAAACCTTCTCAAAGTCTGGAACAATATGACCATCACCAGAAGTCATGTTTCCTTCACCATGAATAACTTTTGCTTTAGAAGCCTTTTTAACCTCTTCTGGTAACAACTCATAACATTTAGCATGTAAAGTCTTACCTTTCCAGTATTGAACAAGTTCTAATAACTCATCAATATGCTCCTTGGGCAAATGGAAGTTGTCACCTGCTCTTTTATCGAAATTACCCTCTGCCTCTATTTCATTCTCCATCCACTCTACAGCATACTCTGGAAAGATAGGAGCTGTTCTCTCATCAGAAGCCTGATTCCCAACTACTAATTCCCCATCTTTAATATAAATACTCATACTCTCTAAAGTTTTCTCTACTGCTTTAGCTCGCTTTAAATAAATAGGTGCAGCTTCATTTTCTTCATAAGCTTCTGTGATATATCTAGCTCTTTCAATACAAACTCCTGGAGTTTTAGAGAGAACACTTTCCCTTAATCTTTCTACCCTAGAACTCTGAATTTCATAAACTTTATCTTTCATCTTTACCCCTCCTTTTTTATAATTAGCCTCCAATTTGAACCATTAATCCTTTATTCTCTACTAACTCCTTCAAATAATTCATTCGCTCATCACTAGGACTTTCTAAATCTCCTAACAAGTATCTACGTCCCAATTTATTATACTTTTCCCTCCCCAAACTATGATAAGGAAGAAGGTGAATCTCTTTTATTCCCAGCTTTTCTGCCAAATCAGCAGTTTTAATTATATTATTTTTACTATCATTAATTCCTGGAATTATAGGAATCCTGATAATAATCTCTTTATCTAATTTAGCAGCTCTATTTAAATTATCTATTATCCAAGTATTTTCAACTCCTGTTACTTCTAAGTGTTCCTTAGTGTCTAAATGCTTAAGATCAAATAATACTAAATCTGTAAATTCTAAAATTTCCTCGAAATTATCCCAACTTCCATATCCAGAGGTTTCAATAGCAGTATGAATATATTCTTCTTGACATCTTTTTAAAATATCTGCAGTAAATCTAGGCTGTAATAAAACCTCTCCCCCCGATAGTGTAACCCCTCCCCCAGATTGATTATAAAAAGTTATATCCTCTTTAATCTCTAAAAATACTTCCTCAACATTCATATATTTACCTACTAACTCTCCATCATAATAGAGTTCCTGTTCTTTATGTTGGGTTTCAGGACTACTACACCATTGACATCTAAGTGGACACCCTTTAAGAAAGACTACTGTTCTAATACCTGGCCCATCATAAGCTGCATACCTTTCTATTCTAGTAACTAAACCTTCAGACATAACTTGTCACCCCCTTTATAAACTCACCTTCAAAAATTTATCTTGTGAACATTTGTTCTTTGTTGTATATTTGTTCTTACACTCATATAGTACCATAGCAATTTTTATCTGTCAAGGGAACATCTAAGTATAAAATTAGATTGATTTCCTCTTATTAAGCTAGTAAGAAAGCAGCGGCTAAAATATCACAGCATACCACCCACAATAAAATAAAAATAGGGCAACTTAAGATTCTAATCTTAAGCTACCCTATTATCCGAAACATATTTACTTTGTTACTTGTCACTCATCACTACTTACTACCTTGAATATACTCATCAATTGCTCTGGCAGCTCTCTTACCAGCGCCCATAGCTTGAATTACTGTAGCTGCTCCTGTAACTGTATCTCCACCAGCAAAGACACCTTCTTTACTAGTCTTTCCTGTCCTATCATCAGCTACAATTGTACCCCAATCTGTAGTTTCTATTTCTGGACTATCTTTTAATAAAATTGGATTTGGACTCTGTCCAATAGCCATAATTACAGTGTCTACATCCATCACCCATTCTGAATCTTCAATTGGAACCGGTCTTCTTCTACCTGAATCATCAGGTTCACCTAATTCCATCTTAATACATTCCATACCTGTTACAAAACCATTCTCATCCCCCAAAATTTTAGTTGGGTTATTAAGTAATTTAAACTTAATACCCTCCGCTTCTGCATGATGAATTTCTTCGGCTCTAGCAGGCATCTGTTCTCTAGCTCGTCGATAAACAATCATAGACTCTTCAGCGCCTAACCTTAACGCAGTTCTGGCAGCATCCATAGCTACATTTCCTGCACCTATAACCGCTACCCGTTTACCTACATAAACAGGAGTCTTATATTCTGGAAAACGATAAGCCTTCATTAAATTAACTCTAGTTAAGAATTCGTTAGCTGAATAAACTCCATTCAAGTTCTCACCTTCAAGACCTAAAAAGCGAGGAAGTCCAGCTCCAGTCCCTACAAACACCGCATCATAACCATCTTTAAATAACTCATCTACTCCCTTAATCTTACCAATAACATGGTTTAGTTTTATTTCTACCCCTAACTGCTTAATCTTATCTACCTCATCTTTAACAATTTCTTTAGGTAATCTAAATTCTGGAATACCATATGTTAGTACTCCTCCTGCTTCATGAAAGGCTTCAAAGATAGTTACTTGGTAACCGACCTTAGCCAAATCTGCTGCCGCTGTAAGCCCAGCTGGACCAGCACCTACTATAGCTACTTTACCCTTTTCTTGCTTCATAACCCCTTCTATAACCTCTGTATCTCTAACATAATCAGCCACAAACCTCTCTAAACGTCCAATTGCCACTGGCTCATTCTTAATTCCTACTATACATTTCTGCTCACATTGCTCCTCTTGAGGGCAGACTCGTCCACAGATTGCAGGTAAATTATTCTTCTCCTTAATCTTTTGAGCAGCTTCTGCAAACTTACCTTCTGCTACCAAAGCAATAAAATCTGGAATATCAATCTCTACTGGACACCCCTGCATACAAAGAGGATTCTTACATTGCAAACAACGTTTGGCTTCATTTATCGCATCTTTAGCTGAATAACCTAAAGTTACTTCATCAAAATTACTAATCCGCTCCTTAGGATTCTGTTCTGGCATCTTTGTCTTTTTAGTTTCTTTTGACACGACAACCTTCACCTCCTATGCTATGACCATGTGCTAACTTTTCGTGTTCATTATAGAATTTCTGTCTTCTTAATTGTTCATCAAAATCTACCAAATGTCCATCAAAAGCTGGACCATCAACACAAGCAAATTTAGTCTCTCCACCAACAGTTACCCGGCACCCACCACACATACCAGTACCATCAACCATTAATGAATTTAAACTGACCATGGTATTAACTCCATATTCTTTAGTTAATTCTGAAACAAATTTCATCATGATCATTGGACCAATAGCTATTACTAAATCTATATTATCATTATCCTCTAAGATATCCTTTAAAACATCAGTCACAAATCCTTGATGACCTTTAGAACCATCATCTGTGCTTATATATAATTGATTACTTATTTCATCAAAATCATCTTCTAAAATCACTAATTCTTCAGTTCTAGCCCCTAATATACTGATAATATCTGTACCTTCTCCAACTAGAGATTTTGCTTTAGGATATAAGGGGGCAGCTCCTAAACCACCTGCAACACAGACAACCTTATTATAATTCTCCGTTTCAATATGTTCTCCTAAAGGACCTACTAAATCCAAGAAACTATCTCCTTCTTCTAGAGCACAAATCTCTTTACTGCTATAACCTACTTCTTGTACAATAATTGTAACACTACCCTCTTTACGATTATAATCAGCAATTGTTAAAGGTATTCTTTCTGCCTGTTCATCTACTCTAACAATCAAGAAATGACCTGGCTTAGCTTTAATAGCTACTTTAGGTGCTAAGACCTTAAATTTAACTATTTTAGGAGCCAATTCTTCTTTGGCTATTATCTTATACATTCCTACTCTCCTCCTAATCTATATTTACTTACTTATTTAATAATATTAATCTAACTATAAGAGCAATTATTATAATTATATCAAGTTAAAGGTTAAAATCAACTTTTCTTGAATGAATCTTAGCAACTATCCCATAAAATTTAGGTGATAGGTTATAGGAATTAGTAAGTTCTTCCTAACACCTAACTCCGAAACTGTCGTAATCTCTATCCAGAAAGATACCTTTAATTTACAGGAATAATTTTCATCGACTCATTTAATATTAAAGCTACGGGAGAAAATCCCGTAGCTTTAGATTAATTCAAATAAAGTATCTCATTTTCTTCTTTTTAAGAGTTATATCTTTCTAAGCTTCAATCTATTAATTTCCATAAAAAGAATCAATATAAATCTTCTTCATATCTGCAACAGTAGGCTCTTGTGGATTAGTTAATGTACATGGATCTTGATGAGCATTTTTAGCCATCCTATCTACTATACTCTCAAAATCACCTTCAGTATAGTCTAACCAGTCTATTGCTTTAAATGAAGAGACTATATCTAATTTTCTATTTAAATTTCTAATCGCATCTGCTAAGCTATCTATACCTAATGACTTCTCAACAATAGCAAACTTCTCTTTAGCAGCTTCATAGTTAAATTCTATAACATATGGAAGTAAGATAGCATTGGCTAAACCATGAGTGACATGTAATTCCCCACCAATTTTATGAGCCAAACTATGTACAATTCCTAAAGAAACATTAGAAAAAGCCATTCCTGCCATTGTAGAAGCATTATGCATCTTCTCTCTGGCTACCATATCATCACCATTACTAACAGCCTTAGGTAAGTACTCAAATACCATCTCAATTGCTTTTAGTGCTAAAGAATCACTATAATCATTAGCGGCAGTGGATACAAAAGCTTCAACTGCATGTGCTAAAACATCCATTCCAGTATTAGCTGTAATATGTGATGGCATTGTAGCAGGAATCTTAGGATCAACGATTGCTATATCTGGTACAATCTCTGGCGATACAATTGGATATTTAATCTTATTTTCTGTATCTGTAATAACTGAAAAGGCTGTAATCTCAGATGCTGTTCCACTAGTAGAAGGAATTGCTATAAACTTAGCCTTATTTCTTAGCTTAGGCATAGAAGCTACTTCTATAATATCCTCAAACTCTAAGTCAGGATGTTCATAAAATGCCCACATAATCTTAGCAGCATCTAATGCTGAACCTCCTCCGATAGCAATAATCCAATCAGGATTAAATTCTAACATTGCTTCTTTTCCTTTAATTACAGTCTTAACTGATGGATTAGGCTCTACTCCATCAACTATTTTTGACTCAATACCAGCTTCCTTTAAATAATCTACTGCCTGATCTAAAAATCCAAATCTCTTCATTGAACTACCACCTGTAACTAAAACCGCTCGCTCTCCTTGTAATCCCTTTAAAGTTTCTAAAGCATTCTCACCAAATTCAATATTTCTTGGAATTAAAAATGTACTCATCCTATCACTCCTTATGTTAATATTTTAACAATTATATTATAACATAAGAGGTAATATGTTGCAATATAATGAAAATTATTATACTTTTCTATGATTTTATATCTAATTTAAGACAACAAATAAATTAATTAATAAATATTTATTTTGATATTGTTAAATATAAATCAATTTATCTTTATTATTTGTATAATAAAAAATTCCCTATTAATTTAAATTAATAGGGAATTAAATTTATTTAAGCAACCTCATGTCCCATAGAACTCTGCAAAATTTCGAACCATTGCTCTCTTGTTAATTCTATCTCCATAGCTTCAACAGCACTCTCTATTCTCTTAATCTTACCACTACCTACAATCGGAATTATTTCTGCTGGATGGCTTAACAACCAAGCATACATAACTTGGGAGATAGATTTGGCATTCACTTCACTTTTTATCCTTTCCAAGGTTTCTCTTACTCTTATAGCTTGCTTCTCTTCTGAAGTAAAGACCCTTCCTCCTGCCATTGGAGACCATGCCATCGGAGAAATCCTATGCTCTTGACAATAATCTAAAGTCCCATCATCAAAATTCTCCAATGCTAATACTGATAATTCAATTTGATTAGTTACCAATGGAAAATCTAATCTAGAATTCAATAAATCAAATTGATGAGCTTTAAAATTAGAAACTCCAAAATTTAATACCTTCCCTTGGCATTTTAGTTGATCAAAAGCTTCTGCAACTTCATCAGCATCCATAAAAGTATCAGGTCTATGAATTAATAATAAATCTATATAGTCTGTATTAAAATTTCTCAAAGAATTTTCTACCGATTTAATAATATGTTCTTTGCTTGTATCATAATATTTAACCTTATGTTCTGGCCTATTTTTAGAAATTAACTTAATACCACATTTAGTTACTAGCTCAATATTTGCTCTTAACTCAGGTTTTAATGATAAAACTTCTCCAAATAAAGACTCACATTTATAATCACCATAAATATCAGCATGATCAAAGGTTGTAATACCTAATTCTATACACCTTTCTACAAGTTCTAATATCTCTTGCTTTGACATATCCCAATCTGCTAATCTCCAGTGTCCATGAACAATTCTAGACATATCTAAATTATCACTTAATTGTACTCTATCCATATCTATTCCTCCTTTTAAATTCAATGGCCTGTACAAAGTAAACATAATATTCCTTGTTTTTATCATTGATCCTAAAGTTATTTAGACTTGACCTATCCAATTATCATCATTTGCTCTAAATTTCTCTCTAACCTCTTTAACTAATTTTGTTGGCAGAAGACCTTGATTAATAATCTCGATATTTTCTTTTAAATGCTTAATATTAGATGTTCCTACAATACAACTATGTACTCCCTCAAGATATGCAGTAAATCTTAATGCTAATTGATGCAAAGAAAATCCCTCTGTATTGAGTTTCATCTTATTTAATCTTTCCCAATATGGTTCACAATAGTGCCCTTCAGGTCTTGTAGAAAATCTCCAGGGTGCATTAGCAATTGGTCTTTTAGCTATAACCCCTATATTATTTTCTTTAGCTATCTTAAGTTGATTATCAATTACCCGCTGATCACAAATATTAATAGAACATTGTAAACTGTCAAAAAGATTAGATTTTGCAGCATACTCTAATGCTTCATTTTCTCCAGAATAAGCAGCTACTCTGATCTTTCCATCTTTCTTAGCTTTATGTAAAGCTTCAATTACATCTCCTCTTTTTAGTATATCCAAAGAGCAAGAATGTAAATGAACAATATCAATATAATCAGTATTTAATCTTCTTAGAGCTTCATTAATTCCTTCAATTACACAGTCATAAGTCCAATCTTCATATCCTTCAATTCCATAGCCTACCTTAGTTGATAAGATATAATCTCTTCTTCGATAAGATAAGTATTTACCTATTCTCTCTTCTGATAGATTATAGCCCCTTGCTGTATCTATTAAAGTAATCCCTTCATCTACTACAGTATTCAAAATTCTTTCTACATCTTTTTCCGATTGCTCTGGTGAACCAATATGTCCAGCTCCAAAACCTAAAATAGATGTTTCAATTTCTGTATTCCCAAACTTCCTTTTTAACATATCTTAATTTCCCCCTTATTAGCTTCAATTACATATCTTAGAGTTAAGTTCAAAAAGACTATTTAATTTGACCTCTTCATCAATTAAATCTCTACCATATTTATCTTTTAACTTTAATAAATAGATATCATGATGAATATGTTCAGCAATAATAGAGACCATTAAACTATTTTTGGTAAAGGTTCCTAGTACTTCTCCATTGTTATCTTCATTGCCGATCAAAACCTGATTTTGATCAATAACCAACATTAACCTTTTCCCACTACAGCAATCGACCTCTCCTTGATGATGATAAAATTCTACATCTAAACCATCAAGATTAAGCTTTGTAAAGGAAAAAAGAACCACTCTAACTCCTTCATCTTCCAAAGACTTAAATTCACTTTTAAATAAACTCAAATCATAATCAGTATTTATATAAACTTCTTCTTCTGCTGAGAGCAACATCTTCTTTGCCTCTTCAATAAAGTTATCTTTTCCTTGAATATTTAAGTAATTATTATTCTCTTCTTTTAGATCTATTTTTTGAAATTCTATATCTAGATAATCAATTGCTTCTAGCATATCTTCCTTTAAACTTTTTAATAGTTCTTTAGGTGCTCTAGCTACATAAACTTTAGTAGTCCGATTAGGTAATAAAAAGATTGCCCCTTGCTGATAGAGTTTATCTAAAGCAGAATATACCGAGGTTCTAGGTAAATTTAATTCTTTAGCTATCTGTGAACCATTGCAATTAGGGCTTTTAACTAATTCCACATAAACTCTAGCTTCTATCTCAGTAAAATTAAATTTCTGTAACTCCGTTATTATAATTGCCTATGCCTCCCTTCTTTTGTTGTATATATTATACAACATTTATAAGGTACTAGCAAGAAAGATATTTCCATCTGACAAATAGAAGAATATTCACCTACTTAAGATAGGAAAAAAGATATATAGTTATTAATATCTTAAAATATTATAGTAAATTACCTTATTTTTATCATTAATAAAAAATTATCAAATTGGATATTTTGAATTGTTTACTTTATAAAGATAATAAAATTATTTTCCATTTCACAGAAAACTATTTCATAAGTATAACTTAATCATATTTATTACAGGAATGTGTCATTATATGTAGAATAACATAATTTAACAAGAAATGTTATTTTATTAACAAAGTTTTTGGTATTTCAACTATTTTAAGTTCTAATATGATATTAAACTATTAAATTAATTACTTAAGGAGGAAATTTAATGTTTAAAATTTATCAACTAAAGGGAAATGAGCAAAGCATAATAAAAAAATTAAAAGATGAATCAATTATTAATCCTGACCTAATCATATTCTTTGCATCTTCAAAAGCTTTTGATTTTAACTTGTTAAATAAAGAGCTATCTAAGGGATTTCCTACAACTCAATTATTAGGTTGTACTACTAGTGGAGAAATATCTTATACTGGTTTCACTAATAATTCTTTGGTTGCATTAGTTTTTAATAGTATAGAAAACTTTTCTACTACAGTAATTCCAAACGTTAGCAAAACCCCCATTTTACATTATGATAAAATTGAGAAAGCAATCACTGAATCTGAAATGAGTAGAACTGGGGAAAAAGGTTTTATAATTCAATTAATCACAGGACATAATGCTGGAGAAGAAAAGGCACTAAGTGTAGTTGAAAGTAGGTTTGAAAATCCTCCAAATTTAATAGGGGGATCTGCCGGTGATGACTTAGCTTTTGAAACTACCTATGTCAGTAGAAATGGCAAAGTTTATGATGATGCAGCTGTATTTGCTTTTATAAATAATAATAACTTTAAAATTTATAAAGAGAATATATTTGAAGATAGCAACAATATAATGCAAGTAACAAAAGTTGATGTGGAAAAAAGAGTAGTTTATGAATTTGATGGTATAGCAGCTACTAAAAGATATGCAGATCTTCTAGGAATAAAAGAAGCTGAATTAGAAAAAAAGATGTTCTTAAACCCTTTAGGAAGAATCATTGGAAATGACCTCTTTATTTCCTCTCCTAAAGCTATAAATAATGATGGTAGTATCTCCTTCTATTCTAGAATTTATAATAAAATTCATGTTAGTATACTAAAAGCTGCAAACCCTCTAACTATTCTCGACAAAAGCAAAGCTCAAATTAATCAAGATTTTAAAAAGATAGATGGAATGATCTGTATTAATTGTATTCTTAGAACACTACAGTTTAAAGAAGAAAAAATCACCAATACATATACCCAAAGTTTAGGCGAACTTACTAAAAATTTTGGTGGCTTTACAAGCTATGGAGAACAAATAGCTAATCTCCATTTAAACCAAACCTTAGCCCTTCTTGTAACAGGAACTTTAAAGAAATAATATAGGAGGAAAATCAAAATGAATATTATTAAAAAAATAAAAAATTTATTTGATAATTCTAAAAGAAATAAACATTTATTAACTTTGAAAGAAATTAGTAATTTTTTAAAGAGTTTAGACCAAGATATCACATCTATTGACTCTAACAATAATATATCTTTTCATAAAGTTAATAACTTATTAAATGATGAAATTACAACCTTAAATGAGACAGTACTAAACTCAAAAGATATCCAAGCAAATATTGAATTTATTTCAAAAGAGATTGAATCTACTTCTACAAAAGTTGATAAGAACTCTAAATCCGTAGAAGAGGGCTTTATAACTATTGAAAGGACATTATCAAGTAGTAATAAAAATCTTGAAATGATAGACTCTTTCAAGAAAGAATTTAATAACTTAATTGATATAACAAATAAAACTATAGAACAAACAGTCAAAATAGAAAAAATAGCAGAACAGACAAACTTACTTGCACTTAATGCTTCTATTGAAGCTTCAAGAGCTGGTGAAGCTGGTAAAGGCTTTGCAGTTGTAGCCAATGAAATCAGAAAATTATCCGATGAAACCAAAGAAACATTAGATAAAATTAATCAGAGTAGTAATAATTTATTAGATAAAGTTTCAACAACTAAAAAAATGAGCGAAGAAAATTACCAGCTAATAAAAGAAAATAATAATGATTTAAACCTTTCCAAAAAAATATATACTGATATTTTAGAAGAAAACAAATTAATTAATAAGAATATCTCTGAAATATTGGCATCAATTCAAACTACTAATTCAAATTCAGAAGAAATAAATCAAACACTACTTGAACTTGTAGCAGAACTTAAAAATAATCAAGAAAATTTTGAAAAGGTTTTGGCTCGAAATAATGATAAATTCAGCAAAACAAATAGTAAAACCTCAATTATACATCAATTAGATGAGTTAGTTAAAAGCATGATAAAATAAAATTATAAATAACCTCACCTAAAATCAAACATTTAATTTTCTAATTAAATGTTACTATCAAAATACAAAAAGACTGTATCTTGAAAATCAAGATACAGTCTTTTTGTATGAATTTAAAATCTATTATTAATTATTTAGAGTGAATTTAAATCCTTTTCAGAAATCTAGGAGTTTTTAAAGTTCAAAAAAACTCTTCGTAGAAAATAAAGTTATTATTCTTGTTAACAACCTTCATAATAACTGTTAACTTCAATACTCCAATCCCATTGCAGCAACGCCCACTGCGTTATCACTACTCCACTTAGGATCTGCAAAATATAGCTTTGCTCCTACTGCTCGATGCTCTAAGCGTTTTCTTAACCTAGCTCTTATGTATTGATTTGCTGCTACACCACCAACAATTAAGATATCTTTATACTTTTCTTTCTCAATTGCTTTCTTTAGAACCTTCTCTAATGAATTAGCAATACATTGTTGTACTGCCAAAGCAATATCTTCAGCTTTTTTCTCACTCTGAATCATTCTCATAGCAGCACTACTTGGACCAGAAAAGCTAATCTGGTAATCTTGTACTGAAGAAGGAATACTTAACTTGCCTAACTCCCCACCCTTAGCTAATTTTTCTAAGTGTGGTCCAGCTGGAAAAGATAAACCTAATGCTACACCAACCCGATCTATAAATTGGCCAGCATGTAAGTCTTGTGAAGACCCTAGCTCTTCTATTTTAAAGCTATTATTGCTCTTTTTCTTCTCTACCTTTAATATCTCTGAGGTTCCACCAGATATATGAACAGCTAAAAATTGATCAAAACTTATATCAGCAGACCATAATCCTGCCATTAAATGGCCTTCTTGATGAGAAACTTTAACTAATGGTATATCTAATATACTTGCCAAAGCTTTAGCCTGTCCAACTCCAGCTTTAAATACAGGCATGTAAGAAGCTTCTTTTGGACGTGGCTTATTACTTACTATTATTTTAGTCAGTTGATCCTTTCTACCCTTAGCAACATCAGCAATTAAATCAGGCAATTGATTGATATGTTGAAATAATGCTTCTGACTGTCTTAGCCCTCTTTCACCTAAATCTACTTTCAACCTTTGGCGTCTCTGTTTTATTAACTCTCCATCTAAAGTCATCAAAGCTACTGAGGTAGTATAATTACTAGTATCAATACCCAGAATCAATTTTATTTATTCCTCCTTTGCTTCTAACCCTAAATGATCAACCAATTTTCCTAAGATTCCATTAATGAATTTAGATGATTTATCATCGCTAAAACCTTTAGCTAATTCTACTGCTTCATTAATAGATACTGCTATAGGAATATCACCTTTAAATAGAATCTCATACATTGCTAATCTAATAATATTTCTATCAACCTTAGCCATTCTATCTACTTTCCAATCTACTGTATTCTCATTTATCAAATTATCAATTTCTTCAATTTTTTCATATGTACCTTTTAAAATATCCAGTAAAAAACTTCCCTCTATCTCTATTTCTGGTTGCTCAGATTTTAATATTTCTAAATTCTTATCAAAATTTTCTTCATTAATATCCATCTGATATAATACTTGTACTGCAACTTCTCTAGCCTGATGTCTGTTTAATTCAAAGCTCATTGTTTATTCCCCCTTATTATTATCCTATAGTTAGTAATTAATATCTTTATTAAATAGACCAAAATCAATTAAAAAACCACCCCTTGCCAAGTAGGTGGTAATTCAACTAGTTTATAAAAATACCGTATTAAACTTATTATGTAATAAATCCCTCTAGAAAATTCCTACTACTTTTTAACAAAGAAGCTACTCATTATGAGGAAATATATCATTAATTATATCTTTAAAATCTTGCTTATTATCATATCGAAAACCAATATAATAACCAATTCCAATACAAATACTAATAAAAATAGCTAGAATAATCCCAAAATTAATAATTAACAGAGAAACTAAGAACCCAATTATAGCTCCTAAAAATCTGCCTTTATATTTACTTAAGAGGCTAAAAGTTTGAATTAAATCATCAAATTTATTCACAATTAAACACCTCTCTTTATTCTACTCTCATTCTTGCTTCTTTGTTGATCTCTTTAATCATGATCTCTACTTTAGAAATATCAACACCTGTAGCTTCAGTTACCTTTACTTTTAATAATTTCTGTATTCTTTCTGATAATTCAGGAATACTACTCTTTATTCCAACTATTAAATTCAAGTAGATATGTACCCCATCTTCTCTTACCTTAATACGAGAGTTTACATCTTTAACACTTGTCTCTTTTCTTACTATATCTTGTACTAAATCATTAATTGCTTCTAATGTAATATTAATATTCCCCAATTGATTTGTAGTAATTACTGTTTGCTTAACCTTCTTTCTTCTAAAAAACAGTTGCAAAACCCTAACAGAAATCAAAAATAGAACAACTCCAACAACTATTCCCTCTATACCTTGAGAATAGCCTTGAACTAGGTCTGTTAAATAAGTAAGGTCTAATAATCCTGAATAAATCCCAACTAATAATATAGAAAAAATCATTATAATTAAATCCATAAACAATATAAAGAATTTATCTATAACAGTCATTTTAAAACCCCTTTCATAAAAGGATTGCTTCATAAACAACTATAAAAGTTATCATCTAACTAAATATTAACATAAATTAAACAATAAAGATAAAATATACAAAATAATAAGATAAGCTAACCCTTTAATAAGAGCTAGCTTTCAAAAATCATTTATCTAACTCGAGGAATTTCTGTTTCCTCTACTTCTACTTCATCATCAGCTTCTACCTCTTCTTCTTCATCTGCGAAGCTAACACCTTGAATATGGACATTAACCTCTACTACATCTAATCCAGTCATACTCTCAATTGATTTTTTTACATTCTCCTGAATCTCTCTAGAAACCTCAGGGATCTTAACACCATATTTCATCACTGTATATAAATCAATTGCAGCTTCTGTTTCTCCAACCTCTACTTTCACACCTTTAGATAAATTCTTTCTACCTAACATTTCAGCAATTCCACCAACTAAATCTCCACTCATACCTGCTACTCCTTCAACCTCAGTAGCAGCTAATCCAGCAATGATACCGACAACTTCATTAGCAATCTTAATAGTGCCTACACCATTTTCAACTTGGCTCATATCTATCCCTCCTTTTTAATTTATATATGGGATCAATTAATATACTCCTAAGTTATAAAGATATAGCCTAAAAAATTATTTACTAAATATAATTAATCTTCTTTCGGATCCATAATATATTTAGCTATAAAACTAGTATCAAACTCACCTTTAATAAATTGTTGATTATTTAAAACCTCTTTGTGGAATGGAATAGTAGTCTCAATTCCATCAATATCATACTCTGCTAAAGCTCTTAACATTCTTTTCCGAGCTTCTTCTCGATCTTTACCAAAAGTAATCAACTTGGCAACCATAGAATCATAGAATGGAGGTATCATATAATTAGGATAAGCACAACTGTCAACTCTTACTCCAATTCCCCCAGGAACTAAATAATTATTTATTTTACCCGGAGATGGTCTAAAGTTCTTACTAGGGTCTTCAGCGTTGATCCGACACTCAATTGAAGCTCCCTCTATTATAATATCCTCTTGAGAGTATCCTAATTCTTCTCCTTGAGCAATTCTGATCTGTTCTTTTACAATATCTATACCTGTTACTAATTCAGTCACTGGGTGCTCTACCTGAATACGAGTATTCATTTCAATAAAATAAAAGTCCCCATTTTTATCTAATAACATCTCAACTGTACCAGCATTGTAGTAATCAACAGCCTTTGCAGCTTTAATTGCAGCCTCTCCCATCTTTTCACGTAATTTAGGGTCTATAGCTGGTGATGGAGCCTCTTCAATTACCTTTTGATGACGGCGCTGAATAGAACAATCACGTTCACCTAAATGAACTACATTTCCATGCTCATCAGCTAAGATTTGGAATTCTATGTGTCGTGGATTCTGAACATATTTTTCTAAATAAACTTCAGCATTTCCAAAAGCTGCTTCAGCCTCAGAACTAGCTGTTTGAATAGCTTTTACTAATTCACCTTTATTATTCGCTACTCTCATTCCACGACCTCCTCCACCAAAGGAAGCCTTAACAATCACAGGGTAACCTATCTCTTCAGCAATTTCAACTGCTTGCTCTTGACTTTCAATAGCACCCTCAGTACCTGGAACAACCGGTACTCCTGCATTAATCATAGTCTCACGAGCTATAGATTTATCACCCATTTTATTAATATGTTCTGGAGATGGACCTATAAATTTAAAACCACACTCTTCACACACTTCAGCAAAATGTGCATTCTCAGATAAGAATCCATATCCTGGATGAATAGCATCAGCATGAGCTATTTCTGCAACACTAATTAAACTTGGTATATCTAAGTAACTTTTATTAGATGCAGCAGGCCCAATACAATAGGCCTCATCTGCGTATTTAACATGTAATGAATCTTTATCAGCTTCTGAATAAACTGCTACAGATTTTATTCCTAAATCTCTACAAGCTCTAATAATTCTTAAAGCAATTTCTCCACGATTAGCTATAAGTATCTTATTAAACATTATATCACAGCTCCCTTATACTCGCTCAACTACAAACAGAGGTTGACCATATTCAATTGCTTCTCCATCTTCTAATAAGATGTCAACAATCTTGCATTTAAACTCTGCTTCAATCTCGTTCATTAGTTTCATAGCTTCAATAATACATAGTGTATCTCCAGCATTAATAACGTCACCAACTTTAACAAATGGATCTGCATCTGGTGCAGGAGATCGATAGAATGTTCCAACCATTGGAGCCTCTATTTTTTCACCATCTACAACCTCTTTTTCCTCAACATTTGCTTGTGCTTTATCTTGAGTATTTGGAGTTTCTTTCACTTCTTCTACTATTGGAGCTGGAGCAGCTGCTACAGTAGATTCTTGAGCTACTACTTTTCCTCCCTTTCTGATATTAATCTTTGTTCCATCACTTTCTAAATTAATTTCAGAAATATCAGTCTCATCTAACATTTGTACCAATTCTTTAATATCTTTTAATTCCATATCTTCTTCCTCCCTAGTAATTTCTGGTTCAGTTTCTCCAAAAATATCTTTTTCTTTCTTTCTCTCTTTTAAGAATTTTAACCCCACTTGTGGGAATAATGAGTATGATAAGTAGTCTTCTTCTTTTTCTACATATCTTTCAACTTCATCTTTTATATTATCCAACATTGGCTCTAATAAATCAGCTGGACGACAAGTAATTGGCTCTTCATCACCAATTGCTTTTTTCTGTAATTCTGGATTAATCTCAGCTGGAGGTCTACCATAATATCCTTTAATATATGATTTAACTTCATCTGGTATTACCTTATATCTTTCCCCTAATAAGATATTAAATACTGCCTGAGTACCAACAATTTGACTTGTTGGAGTAACTAAGGGCGGATATCCTAAATCTTCTCTAACTCTTGGTATTTCTTCCAATACATCATGAATTCTATCTAAAGCCTCTTGTTTTTCTAATTGTGATACTAAGTTAGATATCATTCCACCTGGAACTTGATGTGAGAATGTCTGCATATCAGTAATTCGAGTAACTCCACGTGGGAAGCCTCTCTTTCTTCTCACTCTTTCCCAATAACTATCTATTTCAAATAATAGATCCAAATTCAAATCAGCATCATAATCAGTATTCCTTAAAATAGCAGCCATTGTCTCTACTGGTGGCTGTGAAGATCCAAAAGCCAAAGAAGCCGTAGCAGTATCAACAATATCTACACCAGCTTCAATACCTTTTAAATAAGTTGGTATTGCCATCCCTCCAATATAATGACTGTGCAATTCAATTGGAAGGTCTATCTTCTTTTTAATTGCAGAAACTAAATCATAAGCACGATAAGGCGTTAATAGTCCAGCCATATCTTTAATACATAAAGAGTCTGCCCCCATATCTTTTAGAGTAATAGCAGTCTCTAAATAATGTTCAATTGTATGAACAGGACTAATCGTGTACGCTATTGTAGCTTGTGCATGTTTAGCAGTTTCTTTCACAGATTTCATAGCTACTTCCATATTCCTTACATCATTAAGAGCATCAAAGATTCTAAAATTGTCTATTCCATTCTCTGCTGCTTTATCCACAAATCTTCTTACTACATCATCTGGATAATGTTTATATCCTACTACATTTTGCCCTCTTAATAACATCTGTAAAGGAGTATTTCTAACATAACTATTTAATAGCCGTAATCTTTCCCAAGGGTCTTCATTCAAATAACGCATACATACGTCAAATGTTGCTCCACCCCAAACTTCCATTGCATTATATCCTACTTTATCCATCTTACCAATAATAGGTAGCATATCTTCTGTGCGCATTCTAGTCGCCCATAAAGATTGATGTGCATCTCTTAAAGTAGTATCAGTAATTCTTACTTTCTTCTTCATCCTTCTCCCTCCTAAGTACTCAGTTTGTTATTCTATATTAATTATCTAAATTCCTTTTTAACTAGCTATTTTCTATTTTTTATTTCATAGTTTTTTATTACAGAAAGCTCAGGTTAACGAACAAACTTAACCTGAGCACTGTTAATCTTATTTAATTATTATATCTTCTTTTATATATTTTGTCAATTCATTCAGGTTTTTTCTCAATGATAGTAATATTCTCTAAGCTAATCTTGGTACTATTTTTAATAATATCACCCAATTTAGCTACATCTTGCTTCTTTAAAGCTGTAGTTGCTATAATTAATTCTATCGAATTATCATGAATAAAAGCAATTCCATCTTCATATCCTCTAGCTCGAATTAAGCTCTCTATTTCCATCTCTTTTTCTATATTATTCGTTAACGTTAATAAACGTTCTTGAGCTTTAGATTTTAGACTCTTATCAGAATTGGGATTGTTGATCATTTCTCTTAATAAATTTATCTGTTCACTACGTGCTTGATCTCTATCCATCCTATATTCTATAAAAAAATCCTTTCCTTTATTCTTGTTATCTTTATCTGTTTTCGCAACACTAATTGCCTCTTCTTCCACCTCATTTAAAGCTTGATTTTCACTTATAACTTGGGAGTTGTCTTCTGTTTCATCTTCTATTTCTACATATCCTTCTACTGATGAAACTTCAGCTATATGATCTGTGTCTGCTGGAGTACGATGAATAACTACAGCGCTAACCATTCCAACCCAGATCATTAATACTAGAAACCATCCTGCCCTTCTTTTCAACTCTTGATTAGTTATTATACTAATTATTTTCATTTTAACCCTACCTTTCTTTTGATAATATAACTATCTTATAACTTGGCACCCCCAACCCAACTTTAATTGCTCTGAATAGATTAGATTTTATATATGAGTCTTGGGCACCTTCAGCAACCACTAATACACCTCTAATTTTAGGCTTAACCTCTTTTTTTATCAGTGGTATTTGTTCACCACCTTTATTAAGTAATACTATATCGCTCCTATTTTCGTACTGTATTGTTTTACGATTCCCACCAGCATTATCTTCTTCTATAGTCTCTTGTCTAGAATCTTGATGATTTTTAGCATAAGTATACTCTGTAGCTGAATCTAAAGTGATATCAACAGATACATCTCCCACACCATCTATTTCAGATAATATAGCAGTTAATTTATCTTCAATTATCTCTTCTAAACTAAGATCAGCAGAAGCATAAATTCCAGATTGCTTAGTAGTTAATTTTTTTTTAGAGTTTGATCCTGAAATATCATTTCCAAAGTCACCTAATAACATTAAAAATACACCTGCTAATATTAACACCAATAAATATCGAATAAATTTAAATTGTGATTTGTTTAATAATCCATCTTTCCCAAAGAGATTATTCATCTTAATCCTCCCTTCACTGCTGATTTAAATTGAACTTGAAAATACTCATATATATTAGTTTTTATTACAAAGTTTATTAATTTAAATTTACTAACACTTGATTTCTATCTAAGCCATAAAAACTAGATATCAACTCTTTTAAATTGTTTGTTAATTTATCTGATTTATCAGATAAATTCTCTTGGGACAAATCTACTGTAACTCTTTCTACTCTATTATCTTTAGCTTTAATAATTACTTTTTTTAATTTACCATCAGCTAAATCTATATTTATATTAATATTCTCTAAATCAGAGTTTAATTTTATTAATGCTGCTATTTGATTGGAAATCCTTACTTCATAATCCTCTTGAACCTTCTTATTCTCTTCTCTTAATACCTCTCCTTGAGCTACTATTTCTTCAAAAGGGGGCTTACTATAACTAAATATATTAAATAAACTCAATGAACTTTCCTGAAATCTAAATAAATTAATTATTGGGTTTAAGATTACTAAAATAACAAATAAACCAATAATCATATCAACATCTTTTTTAGTTTTATTATTAGGTAATAACATCTCTATAAAATTAGCAAACAAAATCACTAATACTATATTTCTAACCCAATTGATTAATAAATTCATCTTATCACCTCATCATTACTGTAAAGTTGGCTGTTCCTACCATTATAATAATAACCATAAAGAACATTACACCAACTACAGTAACTGAACCAAAAATCCATAATAAATTTCCAGATAACCTATTAAGACAATCTACAATCTTACTATCAGTTATTGGTTGAATAATTGCTCCAGCTAATCTATAAATAAAGACCAAAGCTAAAATCTTTATTACTGAAAAAGAACAGAAGACAAGAATAATCAACACACTAAATAACCCTAGGGCATTCTTAATCAAAAGTGATCCACCAACGACCATATCTAAAGTACTAGATAAAAAACCACCTACTACTGGTATAAAGCTCCCAGTTAAATATTTGGCTGTTCTAATAGTAACACCATCACTCACGGTAGCAACTGTTCCTTGAGTTACAATAGTAGCTAAAAAAATAGTAGTTACAAATCCCAAAACTCCTCCTAAAACCTGTTTAAACAAACTAGCTAGTCCTGTTACTTTAAAATTATCAGAGATATTATTTACTATATCTAAGACAGTCGATAAAAAAATCAGAGGAAATACTACATTTATAACTAATGTACTCAAACTATTTACAATTAAAAAACTAATTGGATGAAATAAAGCTGCTGAGGTTAAATTCCCCATACTAACAAGCAAAGATAATAAGACTGGTAAAATTGCATGCATTATATCAACCATATATCTAATTGTATCTCTCCCAATCCCTGCTGCAACTTTAAAAGAATTAAGTGCTAAAATAACTAGTACTAAGTAAACAACTCCATTCGCTAGGTTATTTACTTCGTAAGAATCCTCTGTTTGAAAGGTCTTTAATACAGCTACTATTATTGACAGCACTATCAATTGACCTAATAATTTACTATTAGACCATATTTCATCTAGAAGATATCTCAATATACCTCTAACTATCTCTATCATTTTTACCCTAAATCCATCTCTACTAAATAAACTAATAATATCTTTCACACTTATATTTGGTAGATATCCATCTACTTCTTTATTTAATTTATTAACTTCTTCCTCTAATTCCGAGAGATTTAACTTTTCTAATTTTCTTTCTATAACATCTCCAGGCTTAAGAGTTAAATCAGTTTCAGAATCTTGAGCATAAACAAATGAACTAATAACACATATTATCAGAATAGAGAGTAATAATTTCTTCATCTCATCACGCCTTTATGGTAAAAGTTGCATTACTGACTCTAAAATAGCTAACATAATAGGAATACCTAAAATCATAATAAATACTCTGCCTGCAAGCTGAATTTTCATAGCTATATTATGCTGACCTGTATCTTCACAAATTTTATATCCAAATTCAGTTATATACGAAATAGCTATTACTTTTAAAATAGTTCTAAAATAGATCAGGTCTATATTTGCTTTAGTGGCTAAATTCTCCATTACATCAATGATAACAGCAATCTTTCCAATTATCAGAAGTAAGATTATTAAACTAACGACTATACTTGATAAGAGAGCAAATTCACCCTTTGTCTGATGAATAACCACAGCTAAAATAGCTCCTATTATTCCCAATCCGACAATTTGGATTATCTCCACTCTAACTCCCCCCTAAAATCCAAAGATACTGCGTACATTAGTAAACAATTGATTAATCAGCTGAATAATAACCATTAATACAATAATAACTCCTACCAAAGTCAACATTTGTGCCTGCTCCTCCTTTTCAGCCTGTTTAAGTACCATATTAAATACAGAAATTAAAATACCTACACCTGCAATCTTGAATACTAAATCTATATTCAACTTATTACCTCCCATCTTCATAATAAAAAGAGAATGTAACACTTCCATAACTAGTAATAAATGACGAGCAACCAGTAAATAAAGTGACTTCTTAGTTGTAAAGGGGGGTTATGCCAAGTCGATTCGGTAGTACCACGATCAACATTGCGTATAAGATAAAAGAATTTATCTCCCCTTGAAACTTAGTACCAACGCATGACCCAAGGGATCTCCTAAAAGCCACTGAGAGTTAGGAAGATTCGATGCCCCAAGTATGACCTAAAGAACGTCCTTCATACTGCTTCAACATTTCGTAATTAAGATTAAAGAAGTAGTACTAGAGCCGCTTAAATATCGGATAAATTAACTTGTCACCTATTACTAGTCAGTCTTTACTGTGACTTTATATCTATAAGAAACTACTCTAAACTTGAAAATTTATATTATCAAAAGATTAATATCGCTAAAAAAAGCCCCCCTAAAACCCCTAAATATCTCCATAGCTTAACCTTGATCTCTTTCTCATCAAAAGCTTGCTGATACAAATTATCCAATTTATGTTGAGTTAAATTTAAGTATTTAACCTGTTCATCTATACTTGTTTGCCCTAAGTTATAACCAAAATCTAATAATATTTCAATATCTTCATCAACTAAAGCTGTCTTGTTACTAACATTATTAATAGCATTCTGCCATGCATCTTCTGCTATAATTCCAGAATTCAAATTATCTCTAGTCGCCATAAATATATTAGAAATAGGCTCAGAAAAATTCTTCGCTAACTTAGTAAAGGCTTCAGGTAAGGGAGTAACTCCATAACTAACTTCAGTCTCCAACATCTGTAAAGCAGTTTGTAACTCTCTTAATTGCTTTGGCCTTAAGATATATTGTTGAGCCATTAAAAATCCCATCATACTACTACTGATAATTATAATCAAAGCACCTAATAGCTTCATCTATCATCTTCCTTTATATTTTAATAATATTCTCTACTGTTCCAGGTCCTTTCCTACAGCTTAAAATAATAACCCTTTGAAAAAAATGAGAATTGATAACTTCTTTTAAACTAGGTCTAGATCTAATCTCATCTAAGTTACTTCCATGAACAGTAGTAATTATTCTTACTCCAGCATTAATTGCTTCTTGTAAAGCTTTAGCATCTTCTTGTGATCCTATTTCATCTGTAATGATTACATCTGGGGACATAGACCTAATCAATAGCATCATACCTTTAGCCTTAGGACATCTATCTAACAAATCTGTTCTTATTCCTAAATCATTCTGTGCAACACCTTGATATGCTCCACCAATCTCTGAACGCTCATCTACTACTCCAACCTTTATACCCTTAAATTGGAGTTTTGACACCCCACAACTTAACTGCCTAGTTAAGTCCCTAATCAAAGTAGTTTTACCACAACGAGGTGGGGATATTATTAAAGTATTATAAATATCACTTCTGCCTCTAATTACATCCTTAATCACACTATCTGCTGCCCCAATAACCTCTTGACAAATTCTAATGTTAAGTCCGGATATATGCTTAATTCTCTTTATTTCATTATTATCAGAAATTACTTGCCCCACTAATCCAACTCGGTGACCACCAGTTAATGTAAAATAACCAGACCTTATTTCTCCTTGCAATGTAAATAAAGAGCTATCAGTCATTAAATTTAATGTATCCTTAATATCCTTTCCTTTAGTAATATATGCTTCTGAAGTATCATTAATAATTGTACCTGTCTTACTTAAGATTAATTCCCCCCTGACTCTTTCTAAGATAATTGGTTTATTTGCCCTTAATCTAATCTCTATTAGATCATCTATTTTTTTAGGGTTTATATTATTAATAATATTTCTCAAATTAGAAGCTAGTACAGGTAAAATATTCTCTTGTAGAAGTCTATTCATCTTTCTTTTCATAGATACCACCTCTATTAATTAATCATATTATCTTTATGGTAAAAATATGCAAGATACTCAAGACTCTAAAAAAATTTATTATATTTAATAGAATTGAATTCTATAAGCAATTCGCTATTTAATCATAAATCTAATCTTAAACATAAAAAACCTTGTAGCATTTTAATACTACAAGGTTTTACTTAAATAGATTCCTATATTTATTATTTTAAAATATAGATTGCAAGTCTAGAATGAAATTTAATGGGTATAAAGAGACACTTTTAGGTGCTAGGTGATAGGTCATAGGAGTTAGTAAGATCTTTCTATGTCCTAGCTCCTAACGCCTAACTCCGAAACTATCGCATTATCTATCTATAACAACATATTTTCCCACACTCCCTGAAGATAACTATCAAATTTAAAATCCCAGGTAAGGTTATCTGTTCGAATCGAAAAAAGTAGTCTGTAGTCTTTGGTTGAAAACTTAAGAAGTTTTCTTAGCTTTCCATTATATATACCCTAGCTTCCCAAGGCTTAAATTGATTTTCTTTAGCAAAGATTTCTTCTTCATTAGCATAGTTACTCTTAATTAACATCCATTTATGATTAACCTTTTCCAATTTATATTCTACTAAATCACTTGAAATATTTAATAGAATTAAAAATTTATTTTCTTCATCTGCTCTAGTATAAGCTAATATATTATCATCCTCTTTACCATATAGTTCGAAACTTCCTCTTCTTAATGTAGAATATGATTTACGTAAATTTATCATCTCTTTATAATAATTTAAGATAGAATCATTATCTTTTTTCTCTTCTTCTACATTAATACTTTTATAATTTGGATTTACTTTAATCCATGGATCTCCACTAGTAAAACCTCCATGCTCCTGATTATTCCATTGCATTGGAGTTCTACTATTATCTCTATTTCGTTCTAAAAAGTATTCCCAAGCTTTATCTTCATCAATACCAGACTGAAGGGCCCATTCATACCTCTTTTTACTCGCTTGGTCTTTATAATCATCTATATTATCAAATTTAACATTTGTCATTCCTATCTCTTCACCTTGATAGATATATGGTGTTCCCCACATAGTTAATTCTAAGGTAGCAAATAATTTAGCTGATTCTTTCCAATAATCTTTATCGTCACCAAAAACTGATAAGTGACGAGGTAGATCATGATTACTAAAAAATACTGTATCCCAACCATTATGACTTAGTGAATCATACCATAATTTAAAATACTTCCTTAAAGCTAGTGCATCCAATTGCTCCATATGAACATGGCCAAAATGGAATACCATATCAAGTTCATTTCTATCCTCATCTACATAAAGTCTTGAAGATTCAGGAGTAGTGCCACCTGTCTCACCAACAGTCATTATATTAGAATTGCTTAATACCTTCTGATAGAGTTCTTGCAAATAAAGATGAGTCTCTTCAAGATTACGATAATTCTTCTTACCCCATTCCTTCTCAGGTTCAGGAGCATCTGGTAATCCTTCTGGCTTCCCAATATGATGAATTGCATCTAGACGAAAAGCATCTATCCCCTTATCTATCCACCACTGAACAATTTCATATATTTCTTCTCTAACTTGGGGATTACTCCAATTTAAATCAGGTTGTTTATAATAAAAATGATGTAAATAATACTCGCCAGTTTTTTCATCAAAGGTCCAGGCTGAATCTTCAAAATAAGATTCCCAATTATTAGGATCCTTAGACCAGATATAATAATCTCTTTTAGGATTATCTTTTGAAGAACGGGACTCAATAAACCAAGGATGTTCATCTGAACTATGATTTAAAACTAAATCCATCATTACTTTAATATTGCGCTTATGGCATTCTGTTATCAAGCTTTCAATATCACTCATATCTCCAAATTCTTTCATAATACCTCTATAATCAGAAACATCATAACCATTATCATAATTAGGTGATGAACAAAAAGGACTTAGCCAGATTACATCTACACCAAGTTCATCTATATAGTCTAGTTTCGCAGTTACCCCTCTTATATCCCCTACTCCATCACCATTAGAATCGAAAAAGCTCCTAGTATATATCTGATAAACAACTACATCCTTAAACCAATCTGTATTTTTCATTATTAGCACCTCAATAAATTATTATTAGTCAACAGTGACAAATCTAAAATCACTAATTATTCATTAACTCCAGCTACCTCTTTATCTTTTTTCAAAGTGGAAATTAAAACTTTAAATGGATTATCCCCATAGTAGAACCTCATCAAATTGATTCCACCTCTAATTCCTTCATCCAAAATTAGAGTTATATACATACCAAGTAATCCTAAAGAAAATCCAAATATCATAACTGGTGATAACCCAACTACAAAAATAGTGCCAAAAATCTGTGAGTATAGCATCCATTTTGTATCTCCAGTACCCCGAATAGCATGCCCCATTACTACATTAAAGACCTGTAAATTAATATGTAACCCAGATAATCTAAGTAATGGTACTGCTCTAGCAATCACTTCTGGGTCTGAAGTAAATATTCCCGCAAGAAATTTAGGGAATAACATAAATATAACTGCAAAGATTATGGTCACCGCTACAGATAACTTCTGACAATAAAAACCTATATCCCGGGATTTATCAAACTCCTTATTCCCCCAGTGATGACCTACTTTAGTCATCGCTGCCTTGGCAAAACCAAGATAAATATAAAGTGCTAGGGATTGAATACCAGCTACTAATGAGTAAATTCCTATAGTCATCCCATCGATTTGATTTAAAAATCTAACTATTACTAATTGCCCTACATTCCATAATAATGATTCTAAACCACTAGGAATTCCAATACTTAAAGTTTCCTTATATAGATTCCAATCTGGTTTTAATAGAGCCCTTTTGGAGAATTTAAAAGGTAGGTCACTATAAAGTAACACAGCTACAAAAAGACCTATTGCAGCAATAATATTAGAAAGCATTGTAGCCAAAGCAGCACCTTTTAATCCCATAGCAGGCAAAGAAAATTTACCATAGATCAACACCCAATCAAGAAAAATATTACTTAAGCTTTTTATAACTCCAAATACCATAATTGGTCTAGTAGTACCTACTCCTTGGAAGATAGATCCTGCTGAAATCTCAATTCCAAGAAATATTAATGAAATAGCTATAATCTGAACATAGGTTACAGAGTCTAAAAGAATATCTCCTTGAGCTCCAAATAGAGAGAATATTCCTTTAGCTCCAAACTCCCATACTAGAAATAATCCAATTGAGAATACTGTTGAATAAAAGAAAGATGATTCTCCTAATCGTTGTACTTTAGAATAATCCTTCCTTCCAAAATTCTGGGCAACTAACACTGTTAAACCAGTTGCTGCAGAAAAGAAGAAAAAATTCAAAGCATTATAAGGAATTAAGACATTACCAATAGCAGCAAGGTATCGAGAGTCCAGATTTCCTAAAAATGCTCTATCAATCATTATTTGAAAATGCATTACTATATTCTGAATTATAATTGGCAAAGCTATGGTTAAAATCATTTTAAATCTACTAGTCTTATTATTCATTATTAAACCTCCATTCATACCTACCGGTTGGTATGTTTTTGATATTAAAAAATTAAACTTCTAATCTTAAACAATAATTATCAAACAATCTTTTGAACATACTTCCATCTTTTTTGATACTAGGATTTACAAAACTAAGATATTGTAACTGCTGTAAAAGTGCATCCAATTCAAAGGCTAATACTTCTGGATCTAAATCATGACGAAGCTCCCCTCTATTTTGAGCCTTTTTAAATGCTTCAGTTAAAACTCCTATTTTTTGACGGTCCTGCTCATCAATTCTTTTTTGAAACTCTGGATACTTACGCGTCGCTTCATATAAAAAATTATAATAATGTAGAATTGCATCATCCTTATTCGAGTCAACAAGTTCTTGAATGTACTTTTTCTTATCCTTAATAGATTTAAAACCCTTCCAGATCAGACTCTTTATATCTAAATCTATATTCTTTAACCATTTAGGTATACCATTAAAAGCAAAAAAATCTTTTAATACTTGATAATATAAGTCCTCTTTACTATCAAAATAATGATATATACCACCTTTAGTTAATCCGGATTCTTTAGCAATTGTATTAAGTGATGTCCCCTTATAACCTTTTTTTATAAACAATCTAGAAGCAGTCTGTAGTATCTTCTCTTTGCTATCGATTTTGTTCACTCCCCTTTCAGATAAATACTATAATTACTTTCTATATAAATTATAACTAAAGTGATAGAAAAATCAAGTCTATTAAAAATATTTCAATTAAATTTTTGCTCTTTTTTAGGAAGAATTAAATAATCTACAATTATCGCTGTTATAATTCCTACTAAAGTATCTTTTAATCTATAAATACTATAATAAAATGGAGTTATATCATCATATAAATTTATCATTATAGCAATAAATACTATACAAGCAATATTAATAGATTTGTCATAACCAAATTTTTGACAACTTAATACTGTTAAGAATATTCCTAGCCCACATAAAACAGCATTTCCTTGTCCAATAATAGCAAAGCACATACCAATGATAGCCCCAACTATTGTTCCAAATACTCTATTCTGTCCTGCTTTAATAGTATCTACAACTTTTGTTTGGAGAGTAATTACAGCCGCAATAGCTGCATAAAAAAGAGAATTTATATGAAAGAAACCTCCAATTACAATTGATAGAAATACTGCTATCCCTGTCTTAAATGCCTTTTCAAAATTGCTACTAATCAAAACAAAGCCTCCTTTTAAATAAACATTATAATACAAAATTTTAAAATTTGAAAGAGTTTATTGTTATTTATTAGCTTATAAGTAATCTTATTCGACAATAAAAAGACTGCTTCTCTTATTTATGATGATTATATTTCAAATTATTCTCTAGAACTTCTACCATATAATTACCTCTATCAAAAAGAAAAAGGACGCAACTTCTGCGCCCTTCCTAATAGAGTTAAATTTAAACTTAACTCATAATTATATTCAATCTTACTTATTAACTCTTTCCATATATTCACCAGTCTTAGTATCAATCTTTAGAATATCACCTTTATTAACAAATAAAGGAACAGTAACCTCTACTCCAGTCTCTACAGTTACATCTTTTGTTCCACCAGAAACTGTATTACCTTTTACAGCAGGAGGAGATTGAACTACTTCTAGCTCTACCGTATCTGGAACCTCTACACCAATTGGATTATTTTGATACATCTGTACCTGAATATCAGTATTTTCTTTAATATATTTATATGATTCACCAATTTGGTCTACTGTTAAAGTTAATTGTACATAACTCTCTTTATCCATAAAAATAAAATCATCGCCACTACGATATAGATATTGATATTCTCTTGTATCAACATAAGCTTGATTAACCTTTTCTCCAGCTCTAAAACGTTTATTAATGATTCTTCCAGACTCTATCTCTCTAAGTTTAGTCTGTAAGAAAGCACCACCTTTACCTGGTTTAACATGATCATAACTCATGATAGAGTATAACTTACCATCCATTTCAATAGTCATTCCTGGCTTAAATTCACTTGTAGAAATCATTATGTAATCCCCCTTTTAAGTTCGGTGAGTAGTGAGGAGTAAGCAGTGAGCAGTAATTAATAAAATCTTTTACTTTTTACTTCTCACCCCTAACTTTTCACTGCTTTATTATTGTACATTCTCAATTGTTAATTGTCAATTATCAAAAGTTCCTTTGAGGATTCTGTTAAAATCTGACACCCATCCTCTGTTACTACTACTATATCCTCAATTCTTACTCCACCCCAGTTAGGAAGATAAATACCTGGCTCAACAGTCACAACCATCCCTGCCTCTAAAACAGTATCATCTTTGGGCGATAACCTAGGTCCTTCATGTATTTCTAAGCCTACACAATGGCCTAAACCATGTCCAAAATAATCTTTATAACCTGCCTGAGCAATAATATCACGCGCTATCTTATCTACTTCAGATCCCTTTATCCCTGCCTTAATTCCTTTAATAGCTTCTAATTGAGCTCTTAAAACTATTTCATAAATCTCCTTCTGCTTAGGTGTAGCTTCTTCTCCAACTACTACTGTTCTAGTCATATCAGAGTGATAGCCATCATAAACACAACCAAAGTCCATCGTTACAAAATCCCCTACTGCTATCTGCTTATCACTAGCTACTCCATGAGGTAATGCTGAACGTTCTCCAGAAGCAACAATAAAATCGAAGGCGTTGTCTGTAGCCCCTGCTTTTTTCATAAAGAATTCTAACTCTAAAGCTACCTCTCTTTCAACAACACCAACCTTTAGAAAATCTCTAATCATAGTAAAGGCATCATCAGCAAGCTCTACAGCCTTTTTTATCTTCTCTATTTCATCAGAATTTTTTATCATTCTAATTTTCTTAACTATATTCTCAGTTGCCTTCAAACTTACATCTAACTTTTCTTTATAATTTAAATATGTATTGTAATTTTCATAAGTAGCTTCAAAACCCAAAGTATCTATCTTTACTTCCTTAAGCAACTCATTGATTTTATCAAGTTTAGAGCCCTTAAACTCAACCACTCTATAATCTGGAGCCTGCTTTTTGGCTTGCTGAGTATAACGAAAATCTGTAATTAAAATTGCTTCCTCTTGACTAACTAGAACAGTCCCAGCAGTTCCAGTAAAGCCAGTCATATATCTGCGATTTTCAGGTGTATTGATTAATAGTGCATCCAATTCTTTTTCCTTTAATTCTGCTTGTAATTTAGAGATTCTTTTCTTCATCCTATCACCCCTAATTATAAATTGTACATTATTAATTATTAATTATCTTTATTACTTGCTTTAAAGCTAATAGATAACCATCTACCCCCAAACCTGCTATCTGCCCTGTTACTACAGGAGAAATAACAGACTTATGCCTAAATCCTTCCCGCTTATAAATATTACTCAAATGTACTTCAATAATAGGAATATTAAGCATAGCTAAAGCATCACGAATAGCTATACTATAATGAGTATAGGCAGCTGGATTTATAACAATTGCTTCTAATTCTTTTTGAAAGGCATCGTGAATCTTATCTACAATCTGACCTTCACTATTTGATTGAAATATCCCCAATTCTATTCCTTCTTGATCTGCTAGTTGCTGTAAATCATTATTGATATCATCTAGGGTCTTAGCACCATAAACATCAGGCTCTCTGACTCCTAACAAATTCAAATTTGGCCCATGAATTACTAAAATCATCTTTCTCCTCCTAACTCCTCTAAAACTTCTCTAATAATATTATGGGGTAAATCTGACTTAATTACTACTTTACCTATCTCTTCTGCTAAAATAAATCTAAGCATACCATCCTTTACCTTCTTATCCTTAGCCAAGGCTTTGATAATTTTATTAATCTTTAAAGCATCAAAAGATACTGCTAAACCAAAGTCTTTAACAAGCTGCTCTTGCTTCTCTACATCAGCTAAATCTAAGATCCCTAGCTTATTAGCCAACTTAGCTGCTGCTACCATACCAATTGCTACACCTTCACCATGTACAAATCTCTGATAATCAGTTACAGCCTCTAAAGCATGACCAATAGTATGTCCGTAATTCAAGATAGCTCTAATATCCATCTCCCTCTCATCTTGAGCAACCACTTCCGCTTTAATCTCACAACACCGTTTAAGTAGATACTCCATCGTCTCAATATCTAACTCTAAAATTTCTTCTCTCTTATCTTCCAGAAAATGAAAAAATCCTTCATCCCAGATAACACCATATTTTATAACCTCAGCTAAACCAGCCTTAAGTTGCCTCTGCTCAAGAGTTGATAAGACTTTAATATCAGCTACTACTAGTTTAGGCTGATAAAAAGCACCAATTAGATTCTTACCCTGAGGATGATTAACAGCTACCTTTCCTCCTACACTACTATCAACTTGGGCTAAGACTGTGGTAGGAATCTGTACAAAATTGACCCCTCTCATATAAGTAGCAGCAATAAATCCTGCTATATCACCAACAACTCCACCACCTAAAGCTAATATAGTAGAGCTTCTGTCTAAGTTAATATCTACAGCCTGATCATATAAGTCTTTAGCAGTATCTAAAGACTTATACTCTTCACCATCACCTATTTTGGCAATATTTACTTCAAATCCAGCTTCTTTAATAGCTTGCTCAACTTCTCTTCCATATAAACTATCAACCAATTCATTAGTAATAATCATAACCTTAGAACCCAAATTTAGTTCTTTTAAATATTGACCAACTTTAGATAATATATCATAACCTATCTTAATTTTATAACTTCTCTCTCCCAATTCAACCTTAAGCTGCTCCATACTAACCTCCTCTTTAATGTAGAATTGATAATTTATAATGTAGAATTAAAAAAATATTAGTTTTATAATAAAATTTCTAGTTAATAATAATAATTTTATATTTTAATTCAATCTTAAAAACAAACCTCAAAAATATAATTATTTATCCCTACCCTCTATGCTCTTATTGAAGAAAAGACTTAGGATAATTAAAAGTACTTTTAATCATTAATTGTAAATTATTCATTATCCATTATCTTCATTATCTCTTCCACCACTTCATCTACCGATAAATCATTTGTATCTATCTGATGTTCTGTACAACTATATTTATCTGCTCTTTCTTCCATCATAGTCTTAATTTTCGCTAAGGGATCTGCTACCTCTAATAAAGGACGATTATTATCATGTTGAGTTCGCTCCAATATTACCTCTGCGCTAGCCTTCAATAAAATGACTATACCATTTTTCTTTAAATACTCAATATTTTTAGGGCATAAAACTACCCCTCCACCAGTAGCAATAACTTGATTATTATCTTTAGAGACCTCTGCTGTGGCTTTACTTTCTAAATCCCTAAAATATTTTTCACCATTTTCAGCAAAGATAGTAGGAATTGGCCTACCATCAATCTTAACGATCTCTTCATCCAAATCTACAAATTTATAATTAAGCCTTTCTGCTAACCTGTGTCCTATAGTACTTTTTCCTGTTCCCATAAAACCAATCAATGATATATTCATGCTACTATCTCTCCCTTACCATAGCAAGGTAATTTTCATAATTTGTTCTAATCTCTTCTATACTATCGCCACCAAACTTCTCTAAAAATACTTTAGCCAATTCAATAGCTACTACCGCTTCACCAACTACACTAGCTGCTGGTACAGCAGTTACATCAGAACGTTCTACACTAGCTTTAAACTCTTCTTTACTTTCTAAATCTATTGATGACAATGGTTTATATAAGGTTGGAATTGGTTTCATAGCAGCCCGTAATACAAGTGGTTCACCATTACTCATTCCACCTTCAATTCCACCAGCATTATTAGATTTTCGATAGAATCTATCTTCATAGAAAATTTCATCATGCACCTTAGATCCCCAACGTTTTCCTGCCTCAAAACCTAAACCAACCTCTACTCCTTTAATTGCTTGGATACTCATTAAAGCAGCCGTTAAGCGAGCATCTAATTTACGATCCCATTGGACGTGACTACCTAATCCTATAGGTAAAGCAGTGGTCCTAATTTCAAAAATCCCTCCTAAAGAGTTACCTTCTGTTTTACATTGATCAATCTCCTCAATCATCTGTTGAGTAACTTCCTTATCAACACATCTTAAAGGAGAATCTTCACTTCTTTCCCTAATTTCATCTAAATCAATATCCAACTCTTTATCTAAAGCAACTCTTCCTACTTGTAAGACATGACCTGCAACTTCAATACCAAAGTTTCTTAAAAAAGTCTTAGCAATAGCACCCACTGCTACTCTCATTGCAGTTTCCCTAGCACTAGCCCGTTCTAATATATTCCGAATATCTTCTTGATTATATTTTAAACTTCCTGCTAAATCAGCATGACCTGGTCTTGGCTTTGTAACTTTTGGCTTAACATGCTTAATTTTTGTTTCTTTTTTGATAGTAATCTCTTCTTGATCATATCCACTATTTCCAAAAGCCGCCATAACATCTTGCCAATTCTCCCAGTCATTATTCTCTATTTGTAAAGTTATTGGACTTCCTAGAGTTTTTCCACCTCTTATCCCTGATAAAATATTAATCTGGTCTGTCTCAATCTTCATTCGACCTCCACGACCATATCCTCCTTGCCTTCTCGCTAAATCTCGATCAATATCTTCCTTACTAATCTTCAAATTAGCAGGTATTCCTTCCAATATAGCTGTAATTGCTTTTCCATGTGATTCTCCTGCAGTTAAATAACGCATCTTTTTCTCCTCCTTATTACTACTCGACTTCTTTTCCATAGCTTTTTCTTTAAATTCTTGACTCCACAGCTTAATTCCTGTTTAAATCTCAATATTTTTAGATTTCATTGAAAACTACACTCTTTTTATTATTTAATATTTACTAATAGCTATATCTATACTTATAATTTCTGCTATTCTTGATTGCAAACATACTTATATAATAGATAAAACAGCAGTTTCGGCAATAGGAGATAGGTTTTTGGAGCTAGGTAAACCCTAATACCTAACCCCTAGAGCCTAACACCAAAGAAAGTATATTATTATCAAAACCTTTTACAATAATAGTTAACTGAGGTATAATATAAAAAAAGTTATAAAGGGAGAGATTACTATGTCCATTAAAAAAAATATTATGATACTAACATTAGTATTTCTTGTACTTCTCTTAATTTCCTCAAATAATTACCTTTTAGCTTCTGAAAAAGGAAACAACTTCTTATGGAAGGTATCATCAGGAAGTAATAACGTATATATTATGGGAGGAATTCATTTTGCTGATAAGAGATTAATTCCTTCATATAATAAAATTAAGCAAGTCTTTGATAAATCAGATTATTTAGTAGTACAAGCTAGGACAAATAACTTTAACCAAACTCAAATTCAAAGATCACTGATGTTAAAAGGTATCTATATTGATGGAACTACTTTAAAGGATCACATATCTAATCAGACCTACAGAAAATTAAACAATTCATTATCTAACTATAATTTAAATCCTATACAAATATATATGATGAAACCATGGTTAGCAGCATTAACCCTAACAAGTCTACAAATGGAACAAGAAAACCTTTTAGCAAAAAATAGATTAGATAAGTACTTTATAAAAAAAGCAAGCAATAAAAAAATATTAGAACTTGAACCCTTACCTTACCTAGTTAAGCTTTTAAGTAATCTAGATCCTAAAACTCAAAAGTTATTTTTATCTTCTACATTAGCGCAGGAAGGAAGCATTAAAAACTTTATGGAGCAAAACCTTAATTTTTGGGAAAAAGGTGATTTTGAAAATTTACAGCAATATTTTCTGAATACCCGTCAAGAACATCCTGAGTTCGAAAAATTATATACCCAATTCTGGGATAAAAGAAATCAAGCTATGGCTAGTAAAATAGAAGGTTATTTAAATTCTAATAAAAACTATTTTATACTTGTAGAAACAGGACATCTTTTAGGAGCTAAAGGAATCTTAAACCTACTTAAAAATAAAAATTATAAGATAACAGAACTTTAAAATAAAAAAAGCAGATCATCTGCTTTTTTTATTTTAATCCAAAAATCTAAAATAACCTTAATTATATCTTTAACTGATTATATTTAATTAATCTTAAACTATATTCTGCTCTACTATCTGAGAATAAAACCTCTTTATCCTTTATTCCTTTGATAATAAAACCATTAAATTTATCCCCTTGTTTAAGAAAATAGAGTTTGTTACCATCTCTTAAAATAACTAATTTATCTTGACCATCCTTAATTAAACCAGATATTTTAAACCTACTTCTTAATTCTACCTCAACTTTACTACTATAAGAATCAGAATGTGATTTATAACTAAATTCTACACCATTTTGAGACTTATTTGAAAAAGGAGAGTTGCGCATAATACTTTTACCAATGTAGTCCTTCCAATCTTCTAACTTAGTATATTGTTCTTCTTTATTATCTTTTCTTAGATTATTAGTAAATTCAATTTTATCCTTTTCTCCTCTAGCTACTTTAGAATTAGTCATATTACTATCAAAGATCAATAATTTCCCCCACAAAATAACAGCAACAATAAACAAGAATACTGCTATAAATAACTTAAACTTAATTACTAGCGGTGATAATTTATATTTATTATTTGATATGCTCACTACTAGATCCACCACCTTGATTAAATGAATAGATATGTAATAAAGTTTCTATCTCTAATTCTTGCTTATCATTCTTAGTTATAGCCAAACTAGCTATATTATATAATCGTTCTAATGATTCTAAATCCTTGAAAAAATTGATAATATCTTTATAACTTCCTGAAAATAATAATCTGATTGAAATTTGAATATATTCATCTTTTTTAACACTTCCCTGGGTATAAAAATTATCTAAATTGATATTATTCTTCATAATCTTTTTCTCAATTTCTCGCAAAAATTGATTAGTATTTGATTTTAGTGGTATTTGGCTATTAATTTTCTTATTTTCTTCAATAACCTTGTTTACTAAATCATTATCTTTAGACTTAAGTATAAAATCGTTAACTTTGTTAATCTTAAGCTTTCTATTTGTAATCTCTTCTTTTAAACTTTCTACCTTATTTCTTGTCGGACTAATATTAAAAAAATATAGACTAAAAGATAATAAGAAAAAAATAATTAAAGGAATTATTACAGACAATTTAGTCTGGTTTAGTTCAATCATAGCCCTACACTCCCCTTTATACCAAAGATTAGTTCATTTACCTGACTATCAGTAAAATTCATCTTCAAGTTTTTAAAATATGGATATTTCTCTAATCGCTTAAGTATGTTAATTGCTTTATGATCATTGGTAGTTTTAGCTATAATCTCTAAACTTTGATCTCTATTAATAACAAATTGCTCTAAAGAAGTATTTTTTGGTACTAAAAGATTAAGATCCTCTAAAATCTGTAGGTAACTAACCCTATTAGATAGCTTGGAAATTATACTTCTCTTTCTATCTATATCTCTTTTTTGATCTTTTAAAAACTCTTCTTTAGCCATCTCTTGGCTTAGAGCTTCTAATTTAGTATTAAGAGTGATAACACTCCTTTGATAATCTAAAATAGAGTACTGATAGTAAATTACTACTCCAATTAATAATAAAGACAAAAATAATGATACTATAATACTTCTTTTTCTATACTCCTTATATTTAATTCTCAATCGATATTCTTTTGGTATTAAATTCATTAAAAATCACTCCTCTTTAGAAAATAACCTTCTTAATCAATAGTCAATATTCTACTTGACTCATATTTAATATTTTCCTCTTTTATATGAATCAAGAAGGATACCGTAAAATTTTTAGATGAAGCTTTAATATAATCTGAAAGACTACTATAAGTCTTCTCACCAATTCCATTTATCTCAGTTAACTCTTCAATTCTATCAAAAGGACGATGATTAATAATTCTTTGGGCCAAAGAAGAGCTAATTCCAGTTAAAGATTCCAAGACTAATTTCTCTGCAGTATTAATATTTATCCTTTTATCAGAATGAATAGTAATATATCTTTTTATTTTCTGATAACTCGGGCTATTTACTTCACCTATACCTTTGACCTTTGTAATTTCTTCTATTGCTTTGAAATTTCTATTACTAATGATTTCTTGCGCTAATAAATCACCTACCCCTTGTAATGATTTTAAGATCTTCTTATCAGCCTTATTTATATTAATCTTACTACTTTCATCGACAATATCTTTAATTTCATATTTAATTGTTACACCATCTATTCGCAAAGTCTTCTTCTTAGACAATAAAGATAAATCCTTTTTTCTAATATATCCTTGTTTATTAACCTTTTCTTTTAAAGTTTCATAAATATCTTGTAATAATATATTAACTACTCCATTTATTAAGAAATGATCTTTTATAGCAGCTTCGTAATTTCTACTTATACAAAACTGATTATAAGATAAATTTAAAAGTACAGGAAAAATAATACTAAACATAGACAGGATTATCATTACAAAAATTAATGCATACCCATCTTCTTTCTTGAGCATTACCATCTAATCACCTAATTATAATTAACTTTAATTGCTGTTTTAAGTTTAAACTCTTCCTCTTTTTCTCCAGCCCCAATCTGAATATATAAAATATTATTTAAAAATTTGAAATCTAAATTTCTAACTTTATTACTGATAATATTTTGATCAGAGTCCATACATAATCCTAAGCCTTTCTTATAATAGATTTCTTTATATTCTCCTTCTTTATTTAGATAAATAACTTTAGAAGGATCTATCTCCTTTATATACAAGGAAGATTGAATATTATTATTTATTGTACTCATACTTATTCGTAATTCATCTTCTAGACTAGACTTTCTCTTATTGAAATTCCAACTATCCAATAAAAGCTGATTAATTAAAGCCAATTGAGATATTATAATAGAGAAGATAGCTAAAACTACAATTATTTCTATCATTGTATAAGCATTTTCATTGTTTGGATTAATCATTTATCCTCCTAGATAGAAGCAGTTATAAAAGTTATCAAATCAACTACTTCTCTTTTATGACAATAAACCTTAATTTGAACTTTTTTAATTCTCTCATTGATTCTAATAACATTAAACTGATATTTATAAGCTATAAATTCACCATTAAAGTTGATCAAACTACTACTAATCACATTATCAAAATCTTCATTTATCTCTTCTTCTAACTTTAGTCTAGCTAGATTGATTGCTATTGTCCTTTTATGTAATTCTTCTATCTGTTGATTTGTAGTAGATAAATATCCTATCATCGGTATTAAGAAAATACCTAAAATTGATATTGTGACTAATAGTTCAATTAAAGTAAATCCTGCTTGATTATTAGAACTAGTTAGCATTTCTCAACCCCTAATTTATATTTATTACTCCTGCATTGGAAGAGTAAACTATTTTTTTACTGCCATAACCTACCTTAATTAATTCTATACTTCCGTTATGATTGTCTAAATTTCCTAAAGTTTTAAAGAATATCGCCTTTCCTCCTTTATAACTTGGAAATGTAATATCACCAAATCTAATCTTATCCTCACTTAAACTTACTTCTTTAATAACTTTGCAATTAATTTTATCTTTAACTATCTGATATTTACTTTCTATTGGATAAAATATAATCCCATGTTTAATTTTACTTACTATAGACTGTTGTCTAGCCCATTGTAAATCACTTATCAATTGATTAAGCTCAGTTGTCAAAGTAAAATAGTTTACATAATTATTAATTTTAGGATAAGAAATTGAAACTAAGATAGATATAATAGCAATTACAATCATTACTTCTATTAAAGTAAATCCATTTATTTTAGTTAACATTTATTTACCCTTTCTAAATAACAGATTTAAATTAAGAACTATGATTGTATAATACCCATCATCGATAAAAATATAACTAGAAATCCTTATTATCCCAAATAACATCTGTTATAATTGCTTGATTGCGCTAAAAATTATAATATGCTAAAATATAAAAGATATAAGATTCTGGCTAATCGCTATTATTTTTATAAACTCTAAACCCAAACCTACCCTAAAACTCTTCATCAAGCTTTAATTTATTCTAAGGAGGATAAAAATGTTAAAAAAGTTTATAAGTTATTATAAGAAACATTTCAAATTATTTATTTTGGATATAAGTAGTGCCTTCATTATGTCAGGAATTGACTTAATCTTTCCTTTCTTTATTAAAGAAATGATTGATAAACACTTTCCTAGACAGAATTTTTCAATGGTCTTTAATATTATCTTAATCTTATTAGGACTCTATATTTTAAGATTTGTACTACAACATATTGTCCATCATTGGGGACATGTTGTCGGTATTAGAATGGAAACAGATATGAGAAGAGATTTATTCTCTCATTTACAAACTTTAGATTTCAAATTCTATGATGATAATAAAGTTGGGTATTTGATGTCTCGAATTACTAATGACCTGCTTAATATATCGGAATTGGCTCACCATGGTCCTGAAGACTTATTTATATCTACTGTTATGATCTTAGGATCTTTTATTATCTTAATAAATATCAATTTAAAATTAGCATTATTAACCTTTATTATGATTCCGATTATGATTCTATTCTCTTTCAAATTAGGAAAAAGAATGCATCAACACTTTAAAACTAATAAAGAAAGGTTAGGAATCTTAAACTCAGAGATCGAAGATAGCTTAAGTGGGATCAGAGTAGTTAAATCTTTTACTAATGAAGAAGTAGTTAAGAAGAAATTTAACAGAGTTAATAATAATTACTGTAACTCAAGAGAAACTACTATGAAAACAATGGCTGATTTTTATGCTAGCATGAATTTCTTTAGTAATATGATCGTCTTAATAACCTTAGCTGCTGGTGCCTATTTCATCAAAAAAGGTGAGCTAACAACAGGGCAATTAGTTGCTTTTATCTTTTATGTTAAGATGTTTATGGAGCCTATCAAAAGGCTAGTAAGCTTTAATGAACAATTCCAAAAAGGAATGGCAGGATTTCAAAGATTTACTGAATTAATGGCTATCAAAACAGAGATTAAAGTGAATGAAGATGCTAAAAAATTAGAAAATATTAAAGGGAATATAAAATATTCTAATGTCTCCTTTGGATATAATCATCATAACAAGGTGTTAACAGGTATTAATATTAGTATTAATGCAGGAGAGACCGTTGCCTTTGTTGGTCCTTCGGGGGCAGGTAAATCTACTTTATGTAAGTTACTACCTAGATTCTATGATATTGATAAAGGCGAAATTTTGATTGATAATCTAAATATTCAAAATCTTAGCTTAGATTCATTAAGAAAGAATATTGGGATTGTACAACAAGATGTGTTTCTCTTTAATGGCACAATCAAAGAAAATATTCTCTATGGAAGCTTAGATGCTACTCAAGAAGAGATTATAGAAGCAGCAAAAGAAGCTAACGCACATGAATTTATTATAAATCTAGAAAATGGATATGATACTAACATAGGTGCGCGTGGTGTCAAATTATCTGGTGGACAGAAACAGAGGATTTCTATTGCCCGCTCATTCTTGAAAAATCCACCTATCTTAATTTTAGATGAAGCTACTTCTTCTTTAGATAACGAAAGTGAAAGAATCATTCAAAAATCTTTAGCTAGATTATCAAAAGATAGAACTACTTTAGTAATAGCTCATCGTTTATCTACTGTTAGAAACGCAGATAAGATTATAGTTTTAACTGATAAAGGTATAGTTGAGATAGGAAAACATGAAGAATTATTAGATAAAACAGATGGGGTATATAGAAAGTTATATACCAAACAATTTAGTTTAGTATAATAAACAATCCCTTGGCTTTTTAGGCCAAGGGATTGTTTATTAAGCATGATTTTTCTTATCTCTTTTATCTTTTACTTGCTTAGATTTTAATGATTTAGCAGCTCTACTCTTACGTGAATTATATACACCCAATTTATAATATCCATTTGCATTACTAAACTGAGGATTGTTAAGTACATTAACCTCAACAGGCAACATCTCACTTAATTTATCTCCAACTATTCTAGCACCACCACCACATAACAAGACAGATCTTGTTCTATATAGTTGTTGATCCCAGGTTTTAGTGATTTCATCATAAACCTTCTGAGCAAATTGATTAAACCCTTTTTTACAATTCTCAATTACATTATATTCCTTACCTTTCCAAAAGATATTTTCTTCTCCTTTAAGATAATTTTGAGCAATTAAATTATATGGTATGTCATCTCCTAAATTTTCTGCTACATTTTTAAAAGAATTAGACATTCCATATTGAATTCCTATATCTGTACCAACTATTGGCTCCATCCCTTCAGAAATAAATGCATCTACTGTTTTACCACCAATATCAATTAAACCAAATCTAGAATTTGCCAATTCATCATTAGAAGGGCTTCCTTCCAATGTTAATGCTTGATCATAATAAGCTCCAATTCCTTGAGGTACACAAATAACATTCTTAATTTCTATTTGGGTAATTTTATCACTTTTAGATAATTTATATTCAAAGCTTTTATCTTTAAAAACTTTTATCATCTTATCTCTATATTGGTTATATTTCTCTACATTTAGTCCTAAAACCAGATTGTTTATTTTAACCTTATCATCGTCAGTAAATAGAGAGATTCCAGCTAAAAATTTAACAATTTCAGATGGTTCTTGAAATTTTTCATCAGAGAAATTTTTGGTACCACCTCGTGCATCTTGGCTTACTGCATAATCTCCTACATAATATTCCTTTCCTTGGTATTCAATAATCATCTTTTCTTTATTAAATGTTACATTATTAGAAATTTTGCTAATACTAAAAATAGAGAAATTGGATACTGGATCCGGTTGATGGGTTACTGAAGGAAATAATACTTTATCCTCCTCACCAGGACCAACAACAATCTTTACACAATCATAGCCATTGTCAAAACCTACTACATCAAAAACCTTCATTTATTTTCCCCCTTAAGAATATTTTAATAACTAAGTAATCTAATCAAATTAAAAATCTTTATAAATTAATATAATTTCATTAATTTTCATCATTATTAAAATAATACTCTCCAATTCCAATATCAAAATTCAATATGTCATCATCTTCTGAATTTTTATCTTCCAAACTTTTATTTGATTCTTCCTCTACTAACTCTTTAGCTAATTCTTCCAATAATGCTTTTTCTGCTTCTTCTGCTTCTTCTGCTTCTTCTGCTTCTTCTGCTTCTTCTACTTCTTCTACTTCTTCTACTTCTTCTACTTCTTCTACTTCTTCTACTTCTTCTACTTCTTCTACTTCTTCTACTTCTTCTACTTCTTCTACTTCTTCACTAGAGGCCATCTCCTCTTTAGCAATTATATCTTTTCTTAATTCTTCTTTATTATTAAGCATATCCATTTTGAACTTCTCTTCATTAATTACCATTTTAAGTCCTTGACTAAACTTCTCTTTTACCAAATTACAATAAATAACTACAGAAATAAATATACTCCAAGGAATAGAAATAGAAAGATAAGCAATTGATAATAAATTCGCTAATAGATTTGTCTTTGCCAAAGTAAATAATACTACAATAGGAGGTAAATTAAGTGTCAATAAAATTAGTAATAATATAGTCGATTCCAATATATTTTCTTTAGTTAAAATATGACTTCTTTCAATTCCATCCAAAGCTCCAGCCTTTTCATCTACCATGAAATGAAGTGTAAATATTAATCTACTAAATATATAGATTCCAATAACCGCTACAATTAAATTAGATATCAGCAGATTTATTTTATTCAAAAAGAACTTTGGAAAATATGCAAATATTCCTCCAGCTAAGATTACTACCAGCAATGAAAATATTTGTCCAATTGTCTCATTGGAAAAGATATCTGAAAATTTGATCTTCTCCTTCTTCTTATTATATATATCTAAAGAATATCTGACTACATAATAGATTAATAAGGAGAAAATTAAGATTAAAAATCCAATTATAAAATCATCAACGATGGGGATTGGGTTATTATTCCAAAGGAATAATGTTAATATCAATGTTATAAAGATCCCAACCATACTTTTTACAAAAAATGATATATTTACCATAAACATTTTTAAAGCAGCAAATATTTTAGAAGTTATTTTAGGTTTATTCTTTGCCATACTTGATTCCTCCTATTATGTTATTGAATTTATAAAAATGAAAATTTAAACTCTTTTAGATATTTTATTCTTCAAATATGATATTTTTTCCTTCTAAAATTAAAAATAAATATCAATAATAGTTAAAAAATATCATTTATGCAATATAAAAGAATCATTTTTGATCTAAGTTGGACTAATAAAATTTATCTTCTATTCTACAAATAAATAACATAATAATATTAGCAGACATATAAAATAGTATTAATTATATTACATAATTACTAAGGGAGGATCTGATAATGTATGCCTGTCCAATATTATTTATCGCTAATAAAAGTTTAATAAAAAAACAGAGAAATTCCGATGATATTATATGTGCTAGTTCCTGCCAAAAAGAATGTATTTGGTTTGATAATAAAAAAGAAGGATGTATTATGTTAAAAAATCCAAATAAATCTTATATTAAAAAGACTCTAGGCTGTATCTAAGCTAAAAAATAAGTTTGATTCATTAATTTTTTCTAATCTTAGTAAAATAATTTGTAGAGGTGGTATAATGTCAGAACAGCTTTATTCTAAAGAACCATTCTTTCAAATAATAGAAAATAAGCGAGATTATACAGTGGTTGTTGAAAAGAAAGTATATAAAATTAATGCAATTGGAAGTTGTACTTATTTGGGGGACAGCTCTATAGTACCTCCTAAAAATAAAAAAATATCTTTCCAAAATGCTCCTTCTGCTATCAAAAATAAAATTTTTGGCATACTAGAAAAATACTATGGATATTAAAAAACTCCCAGGTTTAAACCTGGGAGTTTTTCTAATATTTTAATCCTTTCTCTAACGCCTCTCTCATTACTGCTATAGGGGCATCTTTTCCAGTCCAAATCTCAAAAGCTATTGCTCCTTGATAAAGTAACATCCCTAATCCACTAACAGCTTTAGCTCCTGATCTTTTAGCAGCCTTTAATAAGACTGTATCTAGTGGGTTGTATACTAAATCATAAACAAGAAGATCTTTATGCAATGAACCAGTACTTACTACTGGCTTTACATCAACCTTTGGATACATCCCTACCGGTGTTGCATCTATTAATAAATCTACTTTGCTAACAGTTTGATTTAAATCTATAGCATCAATAATTTCTACCTTAGCAATATTTAATTTATTAGAAATATCCTTTGCTAAATTCTGAGCAAGCTCGAAATTTAAATCAGAGATATACAATTCACTAATCCCTTCTAAAGCCAATTGAAAAGCAACAGCTCTTGCTGCTCCACCAGCTCCAATTAATAAAGCCTTTTTGGACTTAGGGTCAAAGTTACCCTCTTCTCGTAATGACCTGATAAAACCCCGTCCATCGGTATTATATCCAATTAACTTCCCATCTCTATTCTCAATTGTATTTACTGCTCCTATCAACTTTGCCTCTTCTGATAATTCATCTAAATAAGGAATAACTTCTTGCTTATGAGGAATCGTTACATTAACTCCTCTAAGATTCATTCCCCTCATTCCATTTACCGCTTCTTCTAGATTCTCTTTTTTTACAGCAAAAGGTAAATATAGATAGTTTAAATTTAATTCTTTAAAGGCATTATTGTGCATAGCAGGTGATAAAGAGTGCTCAACAGGATAACCAAACAACCCTGTTACTTTCATCTCTGCTAAATTCCCTTCTAATATAAGCTTCTCCATACTAACTCCTCCTCTAATTAAGTCTTCCATTTACAATATTCAGGAGGAAAACAATTCCCCCATTCATACTTCGCTACAGTTAACAGTTCTTTTAACCATTATAATATTACTTTATATTAGTATAAAATGACAATAACTAGTAACAGATGACAAGTTAATTTATTTACTGCTTACTCGCCACTAATTACTTGTTACTGAAATATCGCATACTCTCCCTTAAGTCTAACTTTAAATGATAAATTTTTATAATTTAGAAAAGGAATCAATAACAGTATCAATATCCTCGTTACTAATATCATTATGGATAACTGCTCTAAGTAATCCTGGACCAAAATAACTAATCTTAATCCCCTGCTGAGCCAACTCTTCTATTAACTCTTTAGTATCATATAACTCTTCATTAACCTTCAAGATTACAAAATTACTATTAACAGACTCAAGACTAACAACTTTAGAATTTATACCTCTAGCCAATTTTTTAGCTAATTGATGGTCATTTTTTAATCTCTCTATCATCTCTTCAATAGCTACTAAACCTGCTGCTGCTAAAAATCCTGCTTGCCTCATTCCACCACCTAACATCTTTCGATTCTTCCTAGCCCTTTCAATAAAATCTGATTTTCCTGCTAAGATAGAACCAACTGGTGCTGATAACCCTTTGGATAAACAGAACATAACTGTATCGACCTCTGCAAGCAATTCTTCAATAGCTATATCTAATTCTGTAGCTGCATTAAATATTCTTGCTCCATCTAAATGAACTGGAATATTCTCAGCTTTAGCTATTTGAGTAATTTCATCTATCTTTGTTTTTGGAACTGCTACTCCACCTGCCTTATTATGAGTATTCTCTAAGCAGATTAATCCTGTTTTAGGATAATGAATATCTTCTTCTCTAATAGACTTCTTTAAATCTTTAGCAGAAAAAATTCCTTTACTATCATCTAAAGTTCTAGCCTGTACCCCAGCTATCTTAGCTAATCCTCCTACTTCATATTGAAAGATATGAGCATTAGCCCCTAAGATAATTTCATTTCCCGGTTGAGTATGGGTCATTACTGCTAGTAAATTCCCCATAGTTCCACTTGGTACAAATAAAGCTGCTTCTTTTCCAACTAATTCAGCAGCTATTCTTTCTAATTTATTTATAGTAGGATCTTCTTTATAAACATCATCACCTACTTTACTAGTCACCATAGCCGTTCTCATATTCTCTGTTGGCTGAGTTACAGTATCACTTCTTAAATCAATAAAATTCATCACTAATTTCCTCCGTTTCAAAGTGGATAACACTTTCTTCTTTCAAGATTATTATTAGATTGTCCTTTTTTATATTCAGATTAAAAAGACTCTCCAATATTAACATAAAACTGGCTTTCCTCTTGGCCAAAAGCCAAATCAAGTCTCATATTAATTCCTGATTCTTTGTCTAGATTATACCTAAATCCTAAACCATAACTCTCCTTTAATTGATCTGTCTTAAAATCTTTTTCATATACTTCTCCTATTGAAGCAAAAACAACTCCACTAAACTTTTTATGAATTGGATATCTGTATTCAATCTGGGCAGCAAACTTATTTTTATCTATGTACCTTCCATTTATAACTCCTCTCATAATATTACTATTACCTAAAGAAGATAAACTTTGAAAGGGTATCTCTCCTCTATTAATCTCTAATTTAGTTTGAAAACCTATTGTATATTCATTAGATATAGATTTAAAAAATCTATAGTCTATATCATGTTTGAAAAATTTATAATCATCCATGCCATGATAATAGGTTTTTGCTTCATAGTTAAAATATTGCCCACTTCTTGTATTCATTCTTCTATCTCTAGTATCATAAGAATACTTAAGCCCTAAGCTTAATAAATCAATGCCTTTACTTTCTTCAATACCTGCTATCTCTTTATTCAAGCTCAACCTATAATCTTCATAACTTGTAATAAAGCCTAAAAAACCATCGTTAATTATTTCTTTGCTAATACTCCCTTCTACTTTAAAACCTTTAGAATCATATTTTTCTTCATTATCAATATCTGTATTATTTCCTATTCCATAAAATTTCGATATCCAATCTTGGTAGCTAATGCCTAATTCTAACTTTTTGTCATCATAGCCTTTATAACTCTTTAAAAATAGATTAGCTTGATTCTCTTGAGTATACATTGCCGCTAAATCTACCTTTAAATTTTTCTCTTCTTCCTCCTTCAAATAGATAGCCATTCCTCCTAAAATAACCCCTGTCTCTGGACTTCTAGCTATTATAGGAACTCGAATAATCTTAGTTTCTGGCTCTGCTGCTAAAATATTAGTTGTAGTTAAAATAATTAAAATCATTAATAAAATAATTTTTTTGAGCATTTTATTCTCCTTTATTATTTTATAGTTTTAAATTCATCTTTAATTAGCACAACACAGCTCAATAATAATTACTTATCTTAATTAAAACTTACTATAATTCCTAATAAATATCAATACTACATTCTACAAAATTAATTGATAAATAAAAAAGAAAACCTCCTTGAGGTCTCTTCCTTTTAATTCAACTCATTTATCTCTTTTTTATTTATCTTATTTGCTAAACTTCTTTTAAGATTAGCAAAATTGAGCTCAGAAAATAACATACCTAATACTATAAGTAATCCTCCCCAATATCCTCTAACACTTATTACCTCTCCTAAATAAAGATAAGCAAATAATGCTCCAAAAACTGGCTCCATAATAAAAATAATAGCTGTCCTAGTTGGAGTTGTAAATTGTTGAGCTTTATTTTGAATTATAAAAGCTAATGCAGTTGCAAAAACACCCATAAAGATCACACTAATCCAAATACTCATATCTGATACTAATACATAACTTCCTTCAAAAGCTGAAACAATAGAACTTAAAAGAGCTACAGTACCTATCTGAATAATAGCAAATAAAATAGGATCTTGATCCTTTACATATTTATCAACTAATAAGATATGTATAGCCAAAGAAATAGTAGATATTAAAACTAAAAGGTCACCTAGCTTAAATAATATCTCCCCATTAAAAGTCATTAAAACAAGCCCTATAGTGGCTAAACCTACTCCAAATACTGTCATTAGCTCTGGTATCTTCTTAAAGACTAAAGCTGATAAAATAGGTACTAACACTACTGCTAAGCCAGTGATAAATCCAACCTTAGAGGCTTCGGTCAATTTTAAAGCTGTCACCTGTAAGGCATATCCCCCAAAGAGAAAAATACCGGTCCAAACTCCTTTTTTTAATGTATCTAAATTTAATTTTTTAGTTCTATTAAGAAAAACAAAAGATAATACCAAGGTTGCAAAAGTAAATCTTAAGGTTAAAAAGTAAAAAGGTGTAATAACCTCAAATACCCCTTTCATTATTGCGAAAGTGCTCCCCCAAATAACTACTACAAATAATAAAGCTAAATCTGCCTTTAATCTTCTGGATAATAACTGCTCCATATCTTATCTCTACTCCCTTCTTCTTATAGATAATTGAAATTAAGTTCTCTCTTATAATTTCTTAGAGCTCTTGAAAATAACCGACTAAATTTTTCTTGTCAACAACAATCTACTTCTGATAACCCTTCAACATCTATTTCAGAATTTTTTACAAAATACTTAGTATAAAAATAAGTTATTACTATTGCTAAAGCTACTCTACTACCTAACATAACTAATCCATTACCACCAATAGCAACAAATAATAAGGTATCTTCCACTACTGCATGACAGATGACCAAAAATACTGCTAAAGTCATCAACTCATCAGCAGATAATTTATCTTCTTCTACACTTCTAATAATGACACCAGCACCATATGTAATACCAAAAACTTGGGCTACAATTAGTGGCAAACTAGCATATTTGGATAACTTAAAGTATTTTAGAACTGGATTAAATAGACTAGAAAACTTATCTAAAAAACCTAGTTTATCAACTATCTCTACTCCAATTAATAATGGAAACAAAATCATTGCTACCGTCTTTAACATATCCAGACTTCCCCATAAAGCTTCAGAGAAGAATGCTGACCAATCCATAACTCTCACCTCTTTATAAAATAATATTTAAGATTATTCCAGCTAATAATGATAACCCCACTCTTAAGCTTACTAGGGGAAACAATTTAACTTTAATCTTTTTAATAATAGCTGCTTCAATAATCAAACTATGTGCTAATCCTAACATAGTACCTAAAATAGTTATCTCTCGTGCACCTAAGTCTAAACTAGCAATTACTGCAATACCACCATAAATATTCAGTAGATAGCCAGTTAATAAAGCTACTACAGCTTCACCAGGTAAACCTACTAATTTCATCAATGGACTAAAGAAATTTGCTATATAGCTAATAATTCCTGTATGTTTTAAAAAAGTAACCAAAATATAAACAGGAATAATAATCTTAATCAATGACAAATAAGTATTCCAAGATTTCTTTACTCCTCTTTTGATAGTCTCTACCACTCTCTTTTCCCCCTATCTAACTTAATAAATTGATATGTTGCTACTAATTAGATTAATAGCCACTTTCTTTATTTTATAATTAATTATATATAATAATCAATAGTTATATAGATTTTAATAAAAAAAGTAGTAGCTTATAAGCTACTACTTTTAAAAGTTAGTCTCTACTCCAAAGAAAATTCCTTGAGTGAAACGATCAACATTTAAGAAATTATAATTACTAATTACATCATTTCCATCAATTGCTTGAATTCCAGCTACACTATAAGACTTATTATTAATAGTATCATGCTTAATAGTATAACCTAACTTTGCCTTTAAATCTTCTGTTATAGCAAAGTTTAAGCCAGTTTCTAAACCATAACTCTCAGCTAACTCATAATCTGTGATCTTTCCGTCTTGAGTATACTCTTGCTCCTTTAAATATTGTGAATAAATTTGATAATCTCCTGCTATTCCATATCTTCCGTCAGCAAAGAGACTTAATCTATTATTTAATTTATATTCTAAACCAAACAATAGGTCTAAATCCTTACTTTTAATATTAAATAACTCACTTCCAAAGAAGTTAGTATCATACTTAGAATAATTACCTCCAACTCCTAAATAAATTTCACTGCTTGGAGTTAGATTAAAGTCTTTTTTTAGATCTAAATTAAATACTTTCAAGTCAGAAGAAGTATAACTATCATAGCCACCAAAAGCATACCCTGCTTCTAATGATAAGTCTTCACTGAATTTAATAGCTCCACGAACCTGTTTCAATTCCATATCTTGATCAATACTATTATTAAACTTATAATTTAATTTCATATAATCAAAGCCCATACCAACTCGATCATTAGCAAAAACTGTTGCAGTATTTAATAGTATGACTAAAGCTGCAAATATTACTGCAATTTTTTTCATGATTACACCCTTTCTATGTAATTTTCATTTTATAATTGACCAGTGATTCAAATTATCTTACTTTATTTATTGTAACGCAGAGAGATAGAAAATGAAAGAAGTAAATATTAGAAATAGAATTACTTTTTCACCTAAAAGGCAAGTTACTTTTTTCCAAGCTAAGACTACTTCCTCAGAAGAAAACTATTTGTACTTTCGAATTTTTTATATCCCACAACCATCACATTCCGAACATTTCTTCAATAATATCTTAAAACAACGCGGACACCTAATTGCTGATTGATCTTTAACCTCATAACCGCATTCTGAGCAGATTCTTGTTTTTTTGTTGGTGTTACATTTCATATGTTTAACCTCCTCATAATTTTATATGAATTTGACACTATAGATTTTTAGCTGCTAGCTTTTGGCTACTAGCCGTTGGCTTATAATATTAATAGCTAGAGGCTAGCGGCCAAAATATCGCACTATACCTATTAAATCTAACTTAAAAATTAAAAAAGTGTGAGTAATAAGCTAGTTTTAGAAACTACTCACACCCACACTTTCATTTACTTCTATTAAAATAAGGCCAACAACTTAGCTACAATACCACCTGTCACAAAGGCTGTAATCCAGCTTCCAAACCAGATATAAATGCTTTCTTTCCAGCTTCTCTCTTTGATCATAATTAGCATTGCTGCGATACATGGAACAAATAATGTAATTGTAATTAAAGCTACTGTAGTCTGTGCTGATGTCATAGCCAAATCTGTTAAACCTGCTGCCCCAAAGTCACGACGAACAATTCCCATGATAAATGCTGTAGCAGCTTCTTTAGGCAGTTCTAGCCACCCTACAGTTATTGGTGCTACTGCATTTTGAATAGCCTCTAAGATTCCAAACTCTTGCATTAAAGTAATTGCTACTGCACCAAATGCAAAGATTGGACCTGCTTCTTTAATAAAAGATTTAGACTTGATAAAGGTCTTTTGCATAACATTAGTAATTCTTGGCAAGCGAAGTGGTGGTAAATCAATTAATAAATCTGTAGACTCACCAGGTAATATCTTATTTAAGAAAGTTCCTGCTAAAACATAAACAACAAAAATAGCAGCAACATAAATCATAAAGAATTTAGCACCTAAAGGAGCAATCAATCCTGCAATAACCCCTAATTGGGCTGAACAAGGAATCGCTAATCCTAATAAGAATACTGCAATAATCCGTTCACGTTTAGAACCTAGTAATCTAGTTGTAATTGTAGCCATAGTTACACAACCAAACCCTAATAACATTGGAATAATAGCTCTACCATTCAATCCTAAAGATGTCAGCATTCTATCAACTAAAGCCGCAATTCTTGGTAAGTAACCTGAATCCTCTAAAATCGCTAAGAAGAGATAAAAGCCAATAACCAATGGAAGTAGTAAGCCAAAAGTATAAGTGATAGCCATTGTAAATATTCCAAACTCTCCTATTAATAATTGACCAATCAATGAAGCTGGATCAACTATATTAGCTACAATCCCTCTAATGAAAGGCTCATAGGTCTCAATAAAGATGGTCTCTTCTGTAATCCCTACCACTGTCTGAGCTATAAATACCCCAACAAACTGATATAATCCATATAAAGCTAATAATAGCATTGGTATACCTGTTAATGGCCTCAGCATCAATCGACCTATAGTTGTTCTTAAACTTGTTCCTTCATTAGTCTCAGTAACTACCTTATCAACAATATTATTTACTCTTTCTCTTCTGGCACGATATATTTCTTCTCTATGTTCTAAAACTTCTATACTATATTTCTCAGCTACATGAGGATCGCCTTCTAAAATTAATAAAGCCTCTGCACGATTAACACCTTTGAACTTTACATCTTCTAGTTCATCTTCTAACTCTAAACTACTATTACCAGTACTAGCAGTCCAAACAGCCTCTTTTACTTTTGATAGTCCTTCTCCCTTGGTAGCCGTTGTTGGAATAACCGGTACTCCTAACTCTTTACTCAAAGCATCAACATCTATTTCTAAGCCATGTTTTTGAGCTTCATCCATCATATTTAAAGCTACTACTACTGGAATCCCCATATCAATAACCTGTTGAGTTAAGAACAAATCTCTTTCTAAATGTACTGCATCAACGATATTTACTACTACATCAGCTGAAGCAATAACATCTCTTGCTACAATCTCTTCATCATTAAATGATGATACTCCATAAACTCCCGGCGTATCAATAACAACATCATCTTCATACTTTCCTGAACTAATATCCAAAGTTGTTCCTGGATAGTTAGATACATCTACATAAATTCCTGTAAAAGAGTTAAAAAATATAGACTTCCCTACATTAGGGTTACCTGCTAATACAATCTTTTTACTACCTTCTGGTATATCAATCTGATGACTTATATTACAGCAATCCATTATATCTCCGCCTCCCATAGTTTACTAATTATTTTTAGATTTATTGCCTTCTATTTGCCTCCGTGTTCTTTGAACACTTCGTGGTCTAAAAATGACCTAAAAAATATCATTTTTATTCCCTACAACAGTCCATTACATTTCTTCCTCCTATTGCTTATCTCTTATTTTATATCTAGTCGCTTACTTATTTCCTCCGTGTTCTTTGAACACTTCGTGGTCTAAAAATGACCTAAAAAAATATCATTTTTATTCCCTACAACAGTCCATTACATTTCTTCCTCCTATTACTTATCTCTTATTTTATATCTAGTTGCTTACTTATTTCCTCCGTGTTCTTTGAACACTTCGTGGTCTAAAAATGACCTAAAAAAATATCATTTTTATTCCCTACAACAGTCCATTACATTTCTTCCTCCTATTGCTTATCTCTTATTTTATATCTAGTCGCTTACTTATTTCCTCCGTGTTCTTTGAACACTTCGTGGTCTAAAAATGACCTAAAAAAATATCATTTTTATTCCCTACAACAGTCCATTACATTTCTTCCTCCTATTACTTATCTCTTATTTTATATCTAGTTGCTTACTTTTCTATTTTATCACTTTCCAACCTTAATCTTTTCTGCTAATTTCCTTCCAATTGCAATTTCCTGTAAGTTTCTCTTTAAAATTACTGGTCCACCTGGTATTTTCTCTTGACAAATAACTTTAGAACCTTCTGAAATTCCAAACCTCATAGCCTGCGCTCTTATCTTGTCATCAGGAATAAATTCAATCTGAAATTTATCTCCTCTTTTCACATCTGCTAAAGTCATACTAGTCCCTCCTATATATTGATAACGGTTTCCAATGATAACCAAAATAAAAATCATTCTCATTTATTCTACCATTATTATAAAGGATACTTTTTTAGAAGTCAATACATAAATAAAATAATGGCTATAGTTCCATATTAAAACATAGTAAATCTGTAGATTTACTATGTTTTAATATTTGCTAAGTTATAAATCAAACAATTTCCTAGATAATTAAAAAGTCAAACTCTTCCCCCTCTTGAGATGAAAAGGGGATTAGAAAGCGTTCTGATGTTTTAAATAAATAAAATCAAAAGTTATCCACAACCTCTAAAAAAGCCTAATTTCCCTAAACAAAAAAGTAACCCGATGAATCGGGTTACTTAAAAGTTTTACTAATTTAATCCGGCTTGTTCTAAAGCCCGCTTCAAAGCATCATTATATGCCTTAGTACTAACAGTAGCACCAGAGACTATATCTATATCTGTGGATTGCTCTTTCACAACTGTTTTAGGAAAATCTTTATAAAGTTTCTTAGCAGGATAGTATGGATATCTTAATCCTTTATTTCCTGCTAATTCTTCTATCTTTTCATCTCTAGCAGGAATAATCTCTACATCTTTAATTAAATCTTCTTCAATTGTTACTTCTAATAAAACATAACCATGATCCTTATAATCTTTAGCAATTCCATAGTATACATTACCCTCATATCTTCCTGAAGCTATAGCTAAAGCAATATCAGTAGCCTTTCTATATTGATTATAACTTTTTGTTGCACCTGAGATTAAATCAACTTCATTAGATTGCTTATCAACTACCTCTTGAGGAAATTTATTATAAAATTCTATTGCTGCTTTATTCGGATAATTATCATTTTTTATCGGGCTAATAATCTCAACCTTATCAATTTTAGCTCGATTTATAGTTAGCTCAATCACTATATCCCCATGCTCATCTGCTACATAAGCAATATATTTACCATCACGATATTTACTATTTGCAGATGCTGTCGGAACCATTCCTCCAAAAAATAAGACTAAACTTAATAATATACTAGATAACCTCTTCATTTTTATAACCTCCTTTATAAATCAGTGATTAGTAAGCAGTGAAAGGTTAGTAGTACAAAGATTAACAACTTCCTACTTTGCCAATTTCCCATACTCTAAATTAATCTGTCTTTCAGCCAACTGACCAACTTTAGGATCATGGGTTACCATCATAATACTATGACCTTGTTCATGTAACTCTTCAAATAAATCCAGTACTATTCGTTCATTCTCTTTATCCAAATTACCTGTCGGTTCATCAGCCAAGATTAATTTAGGATAATTAATTAATGCCCTAGCAATACATACCCTTTGCTGCTCCCCACCAGATAATTCTTTAGGTAGATGATTAGCACGATGATCTAGGCCAACTCTTTCTAAAGCTTTTAATGCTTCTTCTTCATCAGCCATACTATGATAATATTGAGCTACCATTACATTCTCTACAGCTGTAAGATAAGGTACCAAATGAAACTGTTGAAAGACTAATCCTATCTTTTCACGTCGTACTTTTGTTAGTTCTTTTTTATTCAATTGAGATATATCAATTCCATCTATCTTAACTGCACCTAAACTTGGGGTATCCATACAGCCAATCAAATTCAACATTGTACTCTTACCAGAACCTGAAGGTCCCATAACAGAGATCCATTCACCATGCTTGATCTCTAAACTCACATCATCTAAGGCTCTTACATCACCCTCATAAATCTTTGATACACTCTCTAATGTAATTAAACCCATCTTTAACACCTCGCCTTTATAATTTACAATTGTCAATGTATAATTTACAATTAAAAGATTAAATTCTTCAGAAAATTAATTAAACTATAGGTAATCAAATATTGCATTAATTTCTTATTATGAATTGGCTTTAAAGATTTTAATTGTCAATTGTAAACTGTACATTGTACGTTAATCATTCTCCCTTCAACGTAACTGCTGGGTCGATATCCACTACTCTACTTACTGGTAAAGTAGATGCTATACAGGAGACCACAATTGATAAGATAAAGGAAGAGAACAGCACCATACTTCTAAAGGAGATAGCTGAAGCAAAGACACTCTTTCCAATTAACTGTGCTCCTAAGAATCCTAAACCATAACCGATCAAACCACCGACTCCACCTAAGATAATTGCTTCCATTAAGAATTCAATTATTACATCTTTACTATCAGCACCCAAAGCCTTCTTGAGGGCAATCTCCTCTTTACGTTCAGCAACTATTGTCATCATGGTCGTTGATACACAAAGAATAGTAGATAACAAAATTACCATTACAACTAAGTACATTAATGATTTAATCTTATCTAAAACCTTTGCTTCAGATTTGGCAATCTTTTGAATAGTCTCTAAACCTACTGATGATAACTTTTCATTTATCTCAGTTACTTTAGTCCTTAAATCTTCTCCCTTACTAATTACACTCAAGTAAGCTGTATTAATCTTACCTTCTGTATCCAATAATCTTTCAGCTACTGACAGATTGACAAAGATACGGCTATCAGCATCATCTCCAGTCTCTACTATAGCAGTAACCATAAACTTCTCACTACCCCAAGTATTCTTGGTAGCAAGCTTCAATTCATCACCTATATCATATCCTAATTTTTCAGCAACATCTTGTCCAATAACTACTTCATCCTTAATATCATGATTTATAGGTAATTCACCTTCAACCTGCCAGTAAGGATTAATCTTAGCAATTTGCTCAAACCAAGTACCTACTAAAACCACAGGTTTAGTACTTTTAAATACCGACTTCTTAGACTCTACCTCTGCTATCCCATAAAGGTTAGGTCTATAACCAATTAACTCTTCTTGGCTAAATTCTGCAACTACCTGCTCTAAATCTTCAAGGAGAATCTCTTGAGAAGTATCAACACTAGGTTTTAAAGCTAAATTTGCCCCATAAGTTCTTAATTCCTTACTCATCTTAATATTAATATCATAATAAACACTAAATAGAGCAGAGATCACTCCAATTCCAACTACTATAGCAAAAAATACAATCGCTACCCTTGATTTTCTCTCCTTTAGTGCCTGAGATATCATTCTAAAGAACATCTTCCACTTTTTCATAACATCACATCCTTAACCATGTAATACTTCAGCAGGTTCCAATTTTAGTGCAATCCTTAATGGAGAGTAACTACCAAGCAAAGCAACTAGCACTGATAATAATAAGATAAATGGCATTACTATCAACTTAACAGCAATAGCCATCCCAAATACCTGCTGTCCAATCAAGCTTGCAAAACCAATGCCTAAGTAATATCCTAATCCTCCACCAATAACTCCAACCAATATAATTTCAATTACAAATAATGATATAACTGCGAAATCACTAGCCCCAATAGCCTTTAATAATCCAATCTCTTTCTTCCGTTCTAATACTTTAGTAGTCATAATACTTGAAATTCCTAATCCAGAGCTGATCAATGAAGCTATAGTTACTAGGAACATCAATAATTGAATCTTACCTAGAACTTTTCCTTCTGATTCTGAAATTTGGCGAACCTGTTTTGCTACAACTCCAGGAATAGCCTCTTCTATCTGAAAAGTTATTGAGCTAACATATGCTGTACAGTACCAAGTTTCAAATTCTTCATCAGTCAATGCTTCAGGATCTGCTTGAGCCTTTCTTGCCAACTCATTGACTGGTGTAGTTAAAGCACTTACCTCTATTTTATCAACTTTATCCTCTAAATCTACTGACCTCTGTAAGAAATCAAGTGGTAGATAAATCTGATTCTCTGCCTTATCCCCACTATTGATAAGTCCAACTACCTTCACCTCTTTAGCAACTACACCTTCTCCTTTAGCAAAATCTAAACTAATAGTGTCACCAACCTTTAAATCAAACTTATGGGCTAACTTCTCGCCGACCATGACTTGATTCTTATCTTTACCATCCTTAATCCAGTTTCCATCTATCTTCCACCAAGATTTAAGCTCCTTAATACCAAACCTGAATCTTTCTCCTGTTGGAATCTTAATTTTATCATCAAACCAAGTACCTATTACAGGTATCTGCTCTCCCTCAACACTTGCATTGACCTTCAAATAAGGAGCTAAATTGACTATATTATGTCGCCAGAAGATTACCTTAATCATTGATACATCCTCTTCTGAAATATAATCTTTATCAGCTCCTTGTATATCTAAATCAACACCATCAATTTCTACTGGTAATGATTCTGATTCAGGAACTACAACTATATTAGAACCATAAGATTTCAACTCCTGGTTCATCTTATCTCCAACATCTAAAGATACACTTAACATTGCTGTAGCTAAAGATGCTCCAAAAGTTATAGCTAAAATAGCCAAAAATTTCGATTTAAGTCCTCTTGTAAAAGCACTTTTTAACATTCTAACAAACATGATTCCACCTCCTACTTCGCAAAGAATTCCTCTCTCTGTAATAATTCCTTAAGATTAATTCTGATATTATCTTTATCAACTCCATAAGGTAAAGGAATTGGATTACATCCTCCAGGGAAGTTGATGGTCATCTTATTCATCACTACATCACACCGCTTACATACTATCTCATCTTCACGTTGATAATAGCCTGCTACTCCACAGATTTCACAAGCATCATACACAACACCATAAGCATCTTCGGTCTTCTTAATTAAGAAAAATTTGATTATTGTTCCTGATTCTGTTTCATAAGAGTAACGATGTATCTCCTCATCTTCTAAATCTGCCTTAGAAATAATAAATTGACCATCGACTGGCTCTGTAGCTATAGCAGGAACCAACTCTACCTCCTGATTAGCATAGATATAATTTATTCCTAATAATGATATACAGAATAATAGTACTACTATCCCTGCCTTAGACCAGAAAATTTTATTCTTAAATTCTGCTTTAATCTTTCTGCCTTCAGCAGGATTTAACTCTGTCAGGTCCACTAAGCTTTCTTTCTTGAATAGATTGATAAATAAAGAAATAACTATTATTACTATTAAAATATAAAAGAAATGATCAATATTATTATAAAGTGGAGCTAATTTAGAGATAAGCTTTGGAGTTGCTGTAATAAAGCCTTTAACTATAAATCCATAAAAACTTAAAATACCTAATCGTACTAAATTAATAAGATAAACTAAAATAATCAGGTTCCGACTAGCTACTGCTGTCAACTTCTTATGAGCTTTAACTAAAGTAAAGGCGAAAACTAATCCTAGAAGCACTCCTAAAACACCACCAGAGTACTGTAATAATAGATCAGTATTAAAGCCAGTTGTCAGCATGTCACTTTTGGTCATCTCTTTTGGAAATAAAAAGATTCTAGTTTCAAACTTTACTCCTAAGTATAAAGTAAATAAGAAGATATTAATATCTGAGAATAAAGAGCTCTCCCGATTAATCAAATTCTGGTTATTAGATTCTTTTCTATATTTAGCACTTTGATAATAAATCCATCCAATCATGACTATAGTCAAGATAAATCCACTAAAGGATAAGAAAATTTCGATCTCCTTTGCAATTCTTAAATGATTCAATGAATAAACTAATAAAGCACTAAATAAAAACGCCATAGCTAATCCACTATAACCATAGTTATTTAATTTCTTCCTTTGAATTTTATATATAAATCCGAATAATAACCCACTTAAAATTGCTAATTCTAAACTATCACCTAAGGTTAAAGCTAAGGTTTCTAACATAAATAACACTCCCCTCGAAAAAGACTAAATCCCCAGGTTTAATTATTAAAACCTGGGGTAGTCTATAGTAGTTGATTAAATATTTCCTGTATAAGTGAAGTCCCACTCAACTTTGATAGGCTTCTTCCAGAATCTCTTATCTACACCAGTTGTCTTATCAACATGTTGTAGAAAATCTTGTTTAGCTGGTGAGTGTATAATGTAAGTAAGCCTGTAATTACCAATTCCCATCATCTTAACGTTTGCACCATAATGAGGTCCATCACTAGCTACCATTGGCATGAAAGTGCCTTCTTGTACTTCACCAGTATCTACATTTTCTAATTTATAGTCTACTGTTAAATATGGAACCCAAGCTCCAAAAGGAATACCATATGGATTATCTAATAATGCAGCAATATCTGCTTCAATATGAAGATCAGATTCATTTACAGCTAAGCCAGCCTTATCATTTGGTTCCATTGGTACTGATTGGAAGTATACTGCTGCAATCTGCATGTAATTAACTTCCTTTGCTTCTCCAATTGGATATTCTGTAAATGCATATGTATTGACTCCTATACTTACTAATATAGCCATTAACATCACTAAAGTTATCATAGATTTTCTTAATTTCATCTTAACCCCTCCAAAATTTTATTTATATTTTTTCTTTAAACTTTTTGCTTACTTCCATTAAAAGAATACACTAACGCAATCACAGCTATTATAACTAAGACTATTTGTAAGCTTAATGTCTGCCATGTAGGATAAACTCCTAACCAACTTATAGTTGGAAATCCTTCAATCTTAGTTACTCCAATAACAGATGCTTCTTGCAATTCTCTAATTCCTTGTCCTGCAAATACGAAAGCAAGATAATAAAGCAACCCACTAGTTACTACAAAGAATGGTTTAAGTGGCAACTTCATACTTCCCTTCTTGACTATCATGTAAATAATCGCCAAAGCCACACAGCCAACTAAAAAACCTAAACCAATCATACCATAAGCACTCTTGTCAGTCTTAGCGAATAAAGCTTGGTAAAAAAGTACTGTCTCTGCCCCCTCACGATAAACTGCCAAAAATACGGCTGACCATAAAGCCCAGCTATTTCCAGTAGCCAAAGAATCTTTGACCTTACCTTTAATATACTCATCCCATTTTTTAGCCTCTACCTTGCTAATCAACCAGAAGCTAACTGAGAATAATACCACCATTGCCAATAACATTGTAATCCCTTCAAGTAACTCTTGACCTAAACCACTAATATGGAATACATACTTGAATAGAAAAGCAGTTAGAATACTTGCTATAATAGCTACAAAGCTACTGTTATATACTGTCTTAGCCTTATCTTCGTTGCCAGATTTGATTAAATAAGCAAGTATAGCACCGATGACTAAGATAGCTTCAAACCCTTCTCTTAAGATAATCATAAAAGAATATAGAAACTTAGCAAAAGGACTGTCATCCTCCCTTGGAGCTAATTCATCTAGCTTAGTAGCATAAGCGTCTAATTCTTTAAGTAACCTATCTGATAATGCTTTAACTTTATGTTTGTCAGCTCCTTTGTCCATTAATTTCTTAATTTGGCTGAACATATACTCAACTTTAAAAGCATTCTGACCACCTATATAACGCTGAATAGCCTGTTCCATCTCTTTACCTTCAAAAGGAATAAAGTAAGCATCAGTAATACTCTTTTTTGCCTTCTCTAAATTACCTTCTTCATAAAGGTCTAGACCTTTATTGATTCTAATTTTAATGTCTTCTCTAACCTCATGCCAAGAAGCTGCATAAGTATTAGTATTAAAACTTAATACTAATATAGCTAACATGCAAAAAGTTAGTAATAACTTATTAAATTTATTTTTCAATTTGCATCCCCCTTTCTTTGATATTTTATTTTAATTTTGAAAATCATTATCAGTTTTGATCAAAAAAATATTTCTAGCCCTTATTTAAAGCAATTTGATATGTATATAATGAAAATCGTTATCAACATTAAACATTATAAGAAATTTATTTCATTTTGTCAAGAATTTAGTCCAATTAGTTTATTTGACTAAATTTAAAAACTAAAGTTTTCAGATATAGATACTTGGTTTTAATTCAAAAAACCACAAATATTTAACTTTTTATAGATACAAGACCATGAACGACGACAGAATAAAACTGGAACATCACACTCCTTAGCCTTACACTTTACATTCTTGCATAAATTGTGGCTAATATAGTCGGTTAGAACCAATACCATATCTGCATTTGTAGTCAACTGAATCTTATAAGATTTTCTACCACTAATATGTTCTATCTTATCAAAACCCAGTTTATTGAGTTCAGTAGGGATATTTCCCAATTTATCCCCTCCTACAATCACAATCGACATAGTTTTTCTCCTCCACCTCTCAAATGATATTGATTATCATTAAACTTATTATATATTAATCTTTAACTCTATGTTGTGATATATCTCACAAATTTAAGAAAAAATTTAAATTTAAAATATATTATCCCCCTTTCTATTAAATCAATATTACTTTTAATTTAAAGACATTTTTATGACTTAGATGAGATTGATTATCATTATTTAACATTATAGTGAATTAATATTAGATTGTCAAATCTTTATCCAGTTAATTCTTTAGTTAATCTAAGTTATTATCTTTTTTACTGAGATTTGACCAAAAATCAACAATAGAATATGGATATAAAGAGATAATAACAAGTTACGAGTAAGAGGTGACAAGTTAAGTTATGTATTGATTACTGGTTACTTCTAACTAATTACTAAAATATCTTTTTACCCATCTTTTAAAATATAGTTATAAAAAACACTTTTAGGGCTAGGGTTTGGGGCTTAGGTAGTTGCTTTTTCCTAATAGCTATCTCCTATGTCCTAAATCCTAAATCCTAAAACTGCCGCATTATCTATAGCTCTATATTTTAATTCCGTTCTATAGTTGAAAATCTATATCTAGTATATAAACAACTTAATATAAATTCTTATATTAAAACCTGGGAATAGTCATTTGATTTTAAACATATAATCCTATAAGTAGATCTTAGGAGGAGAATATGTTTATCTTAATAAGCATTAAAAAAAGGTTATTAATATTGTTTATACTCTTTTTTCTAATTTGTGGGCTAGGAGCATATTCAAAAATTTTTTATACTAAAACATCTACTGTAGTTACAGGTGAAAATTTGACTGAATTTTTAAAACTAAAGATACAAGAGATCTTTGACACACGTAATAAATCTCTGTTAAATCAAAATAATAATATTCTTAAAAAACTATATAATAGAGAAAATAAAACTGGAATTTGGGCTTATGAGCATGCATTTAAGAAGATGAAATACTTGCATCAATGGTCCAATAAACAAGGGGTTGAATTTAAAAATATAGATTCTCAAATCATTCTAAGACGAATTAAAAAGAAGCAAGACAGATTTTCAGTAACTCTTCTAGTCTCCACAAAATACCAATACACCTATATCGATTCACCAAAAAAATATAATACTTTTAGAATTGGAACATACCATGTTTTAGATTTAATTCCTCAAGAAGATAGATTAGTTATAGCAAAAGAATGGTATAGAGATCCTTTTGCAGACTCTTTACACTTGAATAAATCTAAAAATAATAGAGTAAAAGAAAAAATCCTTTCAGAAAAAGCTAAAGATTTATCAAAGCTAAACCCAAGAAGATTAAAAGCTTTAGAATACCTCAATCAATATTGTGGTGCTGCTAATCCCCCTGACAAAGGTTTCAAATACAATAATAAGTATAGAAATTATAATTACCAAGGGGGCGATTGTGCCAATTTTGCTTCCCAAGTACTATATGAAGGCGGAAAGTTTAAGAAAAATAGCATATGGAATTATTCTCAAGGCTCTGGTAGTAAAGCATGGGTCAATGCTCATTCCTTTAATCGCTATATGATCTATAGCAATAGAGCATCCAAGATTGCTCATGGAAATTATGAACAAATATTAAAATATTCTTATAAATTATTACCTGGAGATTACATAGGCTATGAAAAAAAGGGAAAAGTTGTTCATATCTCCGTTATCTCTGGATTTGACTCTAAAGGATATGCCTTGGTAAATTGTCATAATGCAGACCGCTATAGAGTTCCTTGGGACTTAGGATGGAGTGATAGAGGAATAAAATTTTGGCTAGTTCGTGTACATTATTAAGACACTTTAGGTATTGGGCACTAGGTTTTAGATGGTAGTAAACCCCAAAAACTATAATATAATTTCTAGCACCTAAAAAATGTTACAATATACTTATTAAATTTCACTTTATAATTGGATATTATATAATCATAATAAAATCCAAATTAATATAAAGTTAGATGACAGTGACTAGTAAATAATTACAATTGTATTTAAATTCAACAAAAAAAGCTCATGACTATAGTCATGAGCTTTTTAAACACTATTATTTAATTATAATTTCTGCTTTTATATTAACTTATTTATAAATCCTAATAGTCCTTTTATCCAAATTAGTTATAAAATTCAATTTAGACATTTCTTCTAAAGTTTCTTTAATCTTTTCAAACTTAACTTTAGGTTCTTCTTTTTTTACTGTTGCATAAACTTCATCTACACTAAGCATTTCTCTATTATCACTGAATAAATTTAATAATATATTTAAAATAAAAAATGACATACTCTCTACTCCCTTCTATATACCTTTGTATTGACTTTCATTCTCAGTTATTTTCGTAAAAAAAGCTATTGCTTATTGACACTCTTCACAATAGCCATAAAATTTGATTCTATGATCTGTTACTTTAAACTTATGTTTAATTTGTAGATCTTTTTCAAATTCTTCTAATATTTTATCATTAAACTCTGTCACTTTACCACATTTAGAACAGACTAAATGATGATGGTGATCTTCACCTGTATCTAACTCATAGCGACGGCAATTATCATCAAAATTTAACTGTTGTGTAATTCCCAATTCACAAAACAACTCTAAAGTTCTATAGACTGTTGCTAACCCAATTCCAGGATCTTCTTTTTTTACAATATTATAAACTTCTTCTGCACTTAAATGCTCACCTTCATTATTTAATAGAATATCTAAAATTAATTTTCTCTGTGAAGTAAGCTTATAATTATTTGCAGCCAATATGCTTTTTAAATTCTTCAATGTTTTTTCCATAGAGTTCACCTACTAACTTAATGATTATCATTTTTAATTATATACCATCACCTCCTCTGCTGTCAACCCATTCCATTTTATTCCATCTATTTATTTAATAAATTATTTATAATATTTGATACTTTATCTAATATATCATAGAATTTTTCACATAAGGAATTTGATAATTTTTTTCCCCAATCATCACTTAATATTCCTATTGTCACCATAAGTAACTCTTTTAAAGACTTTGCTTCTCTTGGCTTAATTATCAAATAATCTAATTCACCCGGTTTAACTATTTCTCTCATTGTATCTAATACTACAATCTTCTCAGCATCTATATCTTGTAAAGTTTCAAATAAATCTTCTCCATCAAAACCACCTTCAATGAATAATATATCTAAAGTCTCCGAAAAAATATTCTTTAATTTGTCCAGTAGATAAATAGTAAGCCCTTTATCCTGTTTACGAACATCTCCTAAACCTATTACCGCTAATTTAGAGGACATTTTTTCACCTACCCTTCTTCCTTAACTATAATTATTTTCAGATTATTATAATTTTATTCATTTCTCAATTAACATTAAATAGTTTTTCTGATAATAATTTTAAAGACTAGGGAATAGGGATTAGGGTTTATCTAACTCAAAAACTATCACATTATCTATCACTCCATAATAAAAGAGGTGATATCAGTACTGATATCACCTCTTTTAAGTTTACTTCCCTATCTCTTTAACCGCATTTAATGCTGCAACTTGACCTTCTCCTGTAGCCTTACTGATCTGTAATGGCTCACCAGTACAATCACCTGCTGCATATACTCCCGAAATATTTGTTTCAAACTTTCTATTAACTTTGATATATTTCTTACTCGCTAATTCCAATCCATCAACTATCTCAGTAGGTGGTACTGTCTCTCTTAAGATGAATACACAAGAAACATCGTAAGTACCTGTAGTTAATTTGACCTGATTAGCCATATCTTCTCCAGCTATCTCTTCAACCTTGCCCTCTACAACCTGAATTCTTTCATCTAAATCTTCAATCTCTTTATATTGGGCTACATAATAAACATTTTCACAGATATCTGCTAAGAAATTAGCCTCTTCTTCATGGTGAGCACTATCACTAATCACCATAACATCTTTACCCTTATATAACATTCCATCACAAGTAGCACAATAACTGATACCCTTACCTATGTACTCTTCTTCACCCTTTAATCTAGCTTGTTGTATTACTCCTAAAGCTAAAATTAATTTCTTAGCTTGATAATTCTCTCCATTAGTAGTTACCATAAACTTTTCACCCATTGGGAAAGCTTTGACTACTTTCTGCTTAATAATAGGAATTTCCAAATCCTCAACATGTTTAATATAAGCTTCTGCCAATTCAGGTCCAGTAACATTACTAAAACCTAAGTAATTGTTTACATGAGGCGCCCAGTCAATCTTCTTAGCTATCTGTCCACCTTCAAAGATAGCAACACTCTTATTGCGAGCTTTAGCATTAATAGCTGCTGACATTCCTGCTGGCCCTGCTCCAACAATAATGATATCATACTCTTCCATTTGCATAACTATCACCTCTTAGTTTATTTTATCCATTATATCAAATAATTAAATTTATTTCATCTCTTTACCCTTCATACATTAGTTATTAATCCTACCTATTACTTCTTACTATTATATAACTTTATTATTATATCTATAAATAAAATCAGATAATTAACTATAAATGAGTAAATTTGAACCCAATTAATGTAATTATTGCCCTATCCTTAATAATAAATAAACAACTCTAAAATAAAATTCAACAGATTATTTTAACCACGCGCTGTGAGATAAGTTGTTTTTTACTTATCGATCAAGTACTCTTGGGGTGAATCAATCACTGGCTAATTCTCTAGGTCTTAAAAAAAGACCTTTCGCAATAAATTTGCTACTAACCAATAGCCGCTAGCTAATTACTATTCGTGTTCATTCGTGGTTCCTAATTTTTCTTTCGATTTAGGTTTGGGTAGTTATAATTATTTTTTGTAAATTAATGCAAATACTTTTAATCCTTTATAGCAATTAATATAAATAAAAAACCACTCACTAGGAATGGCTTTTTAAATAAATTTATTTTCTCGAATAGGTTAATCATTAACACTCAAATTTCAACTTATAATAAATCATCAGCTACATGATAGTGCGGATCTTCTATATTAACTTCGATAATACTTTCAGCATTTTTTAAAAGTAATTGACAATCTTCACTAAGATGGCGTAAAATAATTTTTTTACCTTGATTAAAATACTTTTCTGTTATAGAATTAATAGCTTCAATAGCTGAATGATCCATTACTCTAGAATTTTTAAAATCAATTATAATATTATCAGGATCTTCTTTAATATCAAATAAATCTTTAAACTCTAGTACAGAACCAAAAAATAGTGGTCCATCTACTTCATATACTTTAGAGCCACAGTGGCTATTTCTTTTATTTACTTGTATAGCTTTTCCCTTTTGCCAAGCAAATATTAAAGCTGATAAGATTACTCCTATAATTACTGCTGTAGCTAAATCTACCAACACTGTAATTAAAGTAACTGCTACTACTACTATAATATCTTCTTTAGGTATCTTCTTACCATACTTTAAGCTTTCCCACTTAAAGGTTCCTACTACAACCATAAACATAACTCCTACTAAACTTGCCAGAGGAATAACATTTACAAAGCTTGAACCAAACATAATAAACATCATTAAGCCTGAGGCTGCTACTAAGCCTGATAACCTTGTTCGACCACCAGATTTAATATTGATAATGGACTGACCTATCATAGCATCTCCACCCATTCCTCCAAAAAATCCATTAATAGTATTTGCTATACCTTGAGCGATACATTCTTTATTAGTATGACCTCTAGTATCTGTCATTTCATCAATTACTCTAAGGGTAAGTACTGCCTCTGTCAATCCTGCCAGGCCCCCAATTAAAGCATAAGGAAAGATAATCTTTAACATATCCAAGCTTATCTTAACTTGTGGTATATGAAACTTAGGTAATCCACCTTTCAACTCCATCCCTGCAAAGTCTTGTACATTTCTTAGATGGTAACCATTTTTATCTAAAAGAACTGCAATAATTGTCATTATAACAATAGCTACTAAGCTTGAAGGAACTGCTTTAGTCAATTTAGGAACAAAATGAATAATTGCCATAGTAAAGGCTACAAACAAAAGCATTATTAGCATATCTGATCTAGGTAGCCAAACCTTCTGTATCATCTCAACACCATCTACCATCACTATCTTCTTTACTTTAAACTGTTCCCATTGAGCCAAAAACATCACTATCGATAATCCATTCAAAAAGCCAAGCATTACTGGATAAGGTATCATTCGTGCATATTTTCCTAACTTAAAAACCCCTATTACTATTTGAATAATTCCCATTAAAACTACTGTAGCAAAAAGATACTCTAAACCATGTTGAGCAATTAATGAAGCAAATACAACTGAAAGTGCAGCTGTAGATGAACTGATCATCCCTGGTCTTCCAGTAAAGGTAGCTGCTATCAGCCCAATAATAACAGCAGTTTGCAAACTGATAATCGGACTCACCCCTGCCACAAATGCAAAAGCTACTGACTCTGGAATCAACGCTAAAGCTACTGTCAATCCAGATAAAACATCATCTTTAACCATCTGTCGATTAAAACTCTCTTTCATTCTTTTTACCATAAACACATCTCCTTCTTATATTCTTATACATTTATATAAATGTCTTATATAATCTCTTATAGAGTTGTTAATTTAAACTGAGAAACTAATTATAGATATCCAAGCCTAAAGTGAAATTTAGTAGTTATAAGTAGTTATAAAGTGACAGTAACAAGTGACAAGTTAATTTATTTACTGCTTACTCGTCACTTGTCACTAGTTACTGAAGTATCACCTTTCTATAGATACATATTTAGATTTCATTCTAAAGTTGGATAAGTATATATAAAGTTATTATGTAAAGTTTATTTAAATTAGTGTTATTAGATAGAAAAATACCAAAACTAAATTTACAACCTTTTTATTTTTTCTTCTTCTCCATCATTGTTGCAATTAGTTAAACTCACTTTAAATTTAATACCAAAGCAAGTACTTGTAAGAATAGCTCAACCTTATAGACACGAAGGTAATTATAACATAGATTATGGTTATAGTAAAAGATTAAATAAATTTTTATTTATTAGAAAATTAATGATATAGACTTTATAATTAGAAGAAATTATTAATATATTTACATACTATTGTAAGCAGTAGAGTTTATCTCTTTATAAAAAGTTACTTTCTATAAAAAAATAAGGAACCAGTAATACTGATTCCTTATATTATTTATTCAGTTATACTTTCAAGATAAAAATTAATGGATATAGTGTGACACTTTTTGGCTTTAGGTGCTAGGAGTTGGGAGTTAGTTTTTCTAATACCTATAGCCTATCGCCGAAACTATCGCATTATCTATAATTAGACCAAAGGTTATTATCTAAGTAACTTTTTAATTTCATCTTTAGTAGCTACTCTGCCTTTCACCTTAACCCTTCCATCAATCGCTAACCCAGGTGTCTTCATAATCCCAGCCATTGCGATTTCAGCCATATCAGTAACCTTCTCTAACTCAATATCAATTCCTAACTCTTTAGCTGCAGCCTTAGCATTATCAGCTAAAGTAATACAGTTCTTACATCCACCACCATAAACAGTAACCTTCATTAAAAATCCCTCCTAATTTTATAAATAAGCAAACTTCAATGTTAAACTTATATTATTTTTATATTTTTGATTTTAACTAGTTACTCGTCACTGTCATCCAACTTAACCCTAATTTAAATTTCATTCTTGAGTTGGATGACTATATTTATCTTTTTGAATTAATATTTTGATATAACAAATCATAATCTATCTCTATATTCTCTAACTTATTGCTAAACCAAAGCTTTGAATCATCCAAAGCCTTATTGTAAATTAAAGAACCTAATTCTTCTAAGAAAAAATCTAGTACACTTTCACCAGCAATAATTCCAATCTCTTCTCCTCTTTCATCATAGAAAAAACCTTGAATCTCATTAATTAATCTATTCTTTTCTTCTCTTGATAATTCTAAAATAAAAGCTCAACTCCTCTCAAATACAGTTGGCAGTTAGATATATTCAATTTTAATCTATCTAGTATCAGATTATGGGGCTAAAGAAACAGTAACAGGTGACAAGTTAAGTTATTTACTGGTTACTAGTTACTGAAGTGTCCCTTTATCTATTATATCACTTCTTCACCAGCAGAAAAGCTTACATAACCCAATTAAACATATATCCTACCCCTATAATAGCTATCCCTACTACAGTAATAAAGATTGCTATTAACTTAGGCTTGATGACTTTACGTAAGATAATCATCTCTGGCAATGATAATGCTGTAGTAGCCATCATAAAGCTCAATGCAGTTCCTAAAGCTACACCTTTATCTAAAAGTGCTTGAGCAATTGGAATTGTTCCCATAGCATTAGAATAAAGAGGAATACCTACTAATACCGCTACTATTACCGCTAAGGGATTTCCTTGTCCTGCATATTTGGCCAATACCTCTGCTGGTGCATAACCATGAATTAAAGCTCCAATTCCAATTCCAACTAGAACATACTTCCACACTCGACCTACAATATCCTTTACTTCTCCCCTGGCATAGTCAATTCTCTGCTCCCAGGTTAATTCCTCTATTTCATCATCTTCAATTTGAATTTGATATACATACTCTTCTACTTCAGACTCTAAGCCCATACTTCCTATAATCATTCCACCAGCTACTCCAACAACTATTCCACTGATTAAATATAGTGTTCCTATCTTCCAACCAAATAATGAATATAACATTACTAAAGCCACCTCATTAACGATTGGTGAAGTAATTAAGAATGAGAAAGTAATACCCAAAGGTACACCAGATTCAATAAATCCTATAAAAATTGGGACTGAAGAGCAGGAGCAAAAAGGAGTTACTACCCCTAAAGTTGATGCCAAAAAGTTACCTACAAACTTACCTCGATTACTTAATAACTTCTTAGTCTTCTCAGGTGGAAAGAAACTTCTTAAAATTGAGATGAAAAATATCATTATACTTAATAAAATTATAATCTTAATTGTATCATAAAAGAAGAAGTGTACTGACTCACCTAAGCGAGTCCCTTCACTAAAATTAAGCCAATTATAAATCACTAAATCTGCAAACCACTCTATCATCTTTTATCACTACTCCTTAGTTAAAGATTCTCTTGCCTCATCTATTTGTGACAATAATATCTCCTTAGATAATCCTATAATTTCTATAACCTTCTCATCTTTTAAGCTATAATAAACTTGTAGCCCATCCTTTCTAGCTTCAACTAATTGGGCATTCTTTAACTTACTTAGATGCTGAGAAACATTGGACTGACTCTGTTCTAAATCCTCATAAATATGGCAGACACATAACTCCCCTTCTGTTAATAACTCCAAAATTTCTATTCTAATTGGATGTGCTAATGCTTTAAATAATTCGCTTTTTAACTTAGATAATAATGGCATAGTCTTCCCCCTATCTTAATTATTTTATGTTAATTTTATAATAGATGTTACTGTAGCTTTTTATAAAATTCCAACTGTTCACCTTGACTTCATTCCTGAAGCAACAAATATACTAATACTTATATTTTCTGAATTACAATCTGTTGCTGTACAACAATTTGACTCTACACTGTCTACCTTAACCTCATTTAAACCAGCTTCAATAAACCACTTAGCTATATCCTTTCTATCAAATCCCATCCATCTATCATATTGTTCTTTCCTTAAAATTTCAAAATTATGTTCGTCTAAATCTGTTATTACTAACTTCCCATCGATTTTTAGTACTCTAACCATCTCGTTAATAACCTTAGCTGGATTCTCTACATGATGTAAAAACATATTAGCAAAGACATAATCTACTTCTTCATCTTCTAAAGGCAATTCTTCTGCAATACCTTGACGACATTTAATCTCACCTTTATCACCAAACTTCTCCTTAATCTCATTAATCATCTCTAGAGATTGATCTACTGCAACCACTTTTAACCCTCTCTTGATTAAACCTTCAGTTACAAATCCAGTACCTGCTCCAATATCAGCAGCTTTCTTTCCTGCTTCAATCTCTGCCACAGAATAAGCCCTTTCTCTTACTCTTTCAGGAAAAAATTCACTTCTCATAATATCCCAATCCTTAGCAACTTTATCAAAATATTTTTTACTTTCCATCCTCTAGACTCCTCTCTGCTCATAAAAATAATCTTGTCACACCTATAATAAAATAACTCTAGATAAATAACTATATTATGATATCATAATATAGTTATTAAAAAATATTGATCATATATGAGTATATTAGAATTTGTTAATATAATTATATAAATTTATCTTTTTAGTGTCAAGAGAATATTAAAGCATATTGACTAAAATAACTTCCTAATAAATTTTAAAAAACTATTCTAGTCATAACAAAATCTTCTCCACTATAATAGTTATAGCTATACACTATCGGTCTATCTTTAGAAAAGCTGGTTCTAATATTCTTTAAAATAGCTTCTTTGCTATCTATCTGCAATAATTTGCTCAATTTATCATTAGATAATATTGCACTAGTCTGATCTTTAGCTTTAGTAGGTTTATGGCCATTTCTTCTTAACATAGCATAAATAGATTTCTGATCAATTTCAACTTCTAATAACTCTGGACAGATGGGATAAGGAATATAGGATTGTTCAAATCCACAGGGTCTTTTATCAGCTAAAATTAACCTTTCGACTAAAATAACTTTTTCATCTGAGTTTAGATTTAAATTTTTAGTAATACTCTTATCCGGTTTAATCAACTCTTTATTAATAACTTTAATATTAGGTTTCATTCCTTCAGATTCAATATATTCACTCACTCCAACTAAAGTAGTAAATTCATTTAAATTATCTCTAGCAACAAAGGTTCCTTGCCTCTCCCTTCTTTCTAAGATGCCTTCATTAACTAAATTATCCAAGGCCTTCCTAACTGTCATCCTACTTACTCCACATATTTCACCTAACTCCCTCTCAGATGGAATCTTCTCACCTGTAGCATACTCACTATTTTCAATCTTATCCCTAATTAGATTCTCTATTTGATAATATATTGGTATATCATTATTTTCTAATTTCATCTTTCACCTTCCTCCTATTAATCTCTACCTCTATGATTGTAACTAAAGTCTAACATTTCCTTTACCTGATTACAATTAAATCTTATATAAGTAAAAATTTATAATAACTCAATCAACACCTTCGCCACTCCATCATCATCATTGCTTTCTGCTATAATATCTGCTTTATCTTTTAGCTTACTAAATTCAGAGTTTGACATTGCTACCGAGGTTCCTACAATCTCAAAGAGTTCCAAATCATTTCCTCCATCTCCAAAAGCAATAGAGTTTTTAACAGAAATACCTAATTCATCTGCCAAATATCTTAGTCCGCTTCCTTTTGATATATTAAGAGGATTTATCTCTAAATTCTCTTTAGAAGAACTACTCAGCTTAATCTTATCTCCAAATTCCTCTATAATCCTGTTTTTCAAAGCTTTCATTTCTTCTATTCTCCCCATCACATCTATCTTCTGTACAGCTAAAGAATCATTTTCTATCAACTCATAAATATTATCTGATTCCTTTCTCGAATTAAATAATCTAATTAATCGCTTTATTAATGCAAATCTTTGGAAGATATTTAATTTACCCTTAAATACCCTCTTATTAGATAAGAACATCTTAATAAACTGTAATTTACTCTTCATATAGATCTCTTCTGGAGCAGCCAGAGCATAATTAAGTGATGGATATTCTTCTATTGTTCTAAGCAAAGAGATAACATCTTCTCTGCTAATATTCTTATCAAAGATAACATCACCATTAAAATCAACAACATAGCCACCATTATTAGTAATATAAGCTAATCCTGCAATATCTTCTACTGCTTTTCTAGCTTCATGATAATTTCTACCAGTAGCAATAGCAACTCTATAACCTTCTGAAATCAATCGCTTTAATACCTTTTTATTCCTTGAGGAAACCTTAGATTGTGAATTTAATAAAGTCCCATCCATATCCAATAATATCATCTCTATTTTATTATTAAACAATTCCATCATCTCCTATGTAAAAAGATTAATCCCCAGCTAACAAATGTATCCTCTAAAAATTTTATTAAATTTCTAATATTATCTCTTGTGATAGTACAAAAGTTATACACTAGAATGATAAAGAGACACTTTCGGAGTTAGGAAATGGGAGGTAGGAAGACCTTACTATCCCCTATAACCTAACTCCTATCACCTAAAAATGTCACACTATAGCTATAAAGTTTCATCTTAGGATTGGACATCTATAATATAGCATGCTTATAAGTTATGAAAAATAGGTTGCATCTTTTCAAAGGTACAAAATTGTTTATAACCTATCTTTTTAAGTTCTTCTTTTACATGAAATATATTATAACCTACATGTTCTTCTTGGTGAGTATCTGATCCGATTGTGATAATATTACCACCCAACTCTTTATATAACTTTAATATATCCCTAGAGGGAGTTAAATCTTCTAAACCATATCTAAAGCTTGAGGTATTAACTTCAATTCCTTTACCCTGTCTAATTACCTGTTTTAAAATTTCGCTAATAATATCCTTTACCTTTGCAAGTGGATACTCACCTAACTCATCATATCTAAATGACCTAATACACTATAATTATCATATTGTTTGATTACCTCTAAGATTTCTTTATAATATCTTTCGTTATATTCCTGCTGTGTATTTCCTTTTTGGAAATCTCCTGTCCAAAATGCTTTATTATCTACCTGGTGGCAAGAAAGAATAATAAAATCAAAATCATATTGATCAAAATCCCTTTGAAATTGATCGATAGTATGAACTTGCATTCCAAACTCAATTCCAAATTTAATATTAATTTGCTTCTTATACTCTTCCTTACACCTTTGAAACTCCTCAATATAAGCAGAATAATCACAATTTAAATCTTCTGTCTTAACTCCATAATCCACATGTTCTGTAAAACAGATTTCATCAATTTCTAAAGTAATTGCTCTTCTAATTAGCTCCTCCATCTTATAAGTAGAATCATCACTGAAGCTAGTATGCATATGATAATCCGCTAACATATGTTCTCCCTCCCTTTAGCCACCATTAAACAATTAATAAAGCTAAACCCTTTAGATTACTTTGGCTCTTCAAATAATATTTGACCATTACTTGCTATCACATCTTTATACCAATAAAAACTTTTCTTTTTATATCTTTCTAATGTCCCTGATCCATCATCATAACGGTCTACATATATAAATCCATAACGTTTTCTAAGTTCTGCAGTAGAATTACTTACAAGATCGATACATCCCCAGGTTGTATATCCCATTAGTTCTACTCCATCCTCTATAGCTTCTGCTACTTGTACTAAATGATCATTTAAATATTTGATTCGATAATCATCATTTACAGTCTTATTTCCATTTTCATCTGTTATTAACTCATCATTAGCTCCTAATCCATTTTCAACTATGAATAAAGGTTTTTGATATCTATAATACAATTGATTTAGAATATATCTTAACCCCTCAGGATCTATTTGCCAGCCCCAATCTGAAGCTTCTAAATGTGGGTTCGCTACTCCTCCTAAAAAGTTCCCTTCACCTTGAATATCTTTTTCAGGATCAGATGTTGAACAAGAACTCATATAATAACTAAAAGAAATAAAATCCACAGTATGCTTTAATAGCTCTTTATCCTCATTAGTAATATCGAGTTCTATATTATTCTCTTTAAATAATCTGTTCATATATTTTGGATATTCTCCTCTAGCATGAACATCAGCAAAGAAAAGGTTCTGTCTATCATCCTGCATAGCTTGTATTACATCACTTGGCTTTGGAGTTAATGGATAGTTAGGAATTCCTAGAATCATGCAGCCTATCTTAAATTCAGGATCTATTTCATGACCAACTTTTACTGCAAGAGCACTTGCTACTAACTTATGATGTATAGTCTGGTATAAATCCTCTGTACTCAACCTTTCTTTTGGGGTCCATACTCCTGCCCCCATATATGGATAATGTAAGGTAGAGTTTATTTCATTAAAAGTAAGCCAATATTTAACTTTATCTTTATACCTTGTAAACACAGTTCTTACATACCGTTCAAAAAAATCTATTAGCTTTCTATTCTTCCATCCATCATAATTTTTAGATAAAGCAAGGGGAGTTTCATAATGTGAAAGGGTAACCAAGGGCTCGATATCGTATTTTGCTAGCTCATCAAATACTTTATCATAAAACTCTAAACCTTTTTCATTAGGCTCACTGTCATCTCCATTAGGAAAGATTCTTGACCAAGCAATTGACATTCTAAAAGTTTTAAAGCCCATCTCTGCAAATAATGCTATATCCTCTTTATATCTATGATAAAAATCTACACCAAGAAGCTTCATATTATCTTCTGTTGGCCTTTCTGTTCTTCCTCCCTTTATTCCTTTAGGATATATGTCTTGGATTGATAATCCTTTTCCATCTTCATTATATGCTCCTTCAAATTGATTGGCAGCAGTTGCTCCCCCCCACAAAAATCCTGGTGGAAATTTACTTTTTAAGTTACTCATAATACCCCTCCTTGTAATTTAATTTGAAATTTATATTTTTAAACATAAGTGAAGTTAGATAATTAATATTATTTTTAACTATAAAATAATTTATAAGTAATCCAGTTAAAAACTTTATCGAATTTCTAATATAATAAAATTTCTTGGTCTATACCAGAGTGGATAAAAAAATTATCTCTATCTTATTTTATAATTTATAACCTCTAAAACTAAATCATAGCCTAATTATAATGTTTTTGGTATATACCAGATCATTATGCTTTAATTATAAAAAAATTAATTTTTATTGTCAAGCTCTCTCTTAAATAAATTGAATTGACTTGATAATTACTATATTAATTAATTTGCCCTTTAAAAACTATTTAAACAAAAAATAATAGTCAGCAGCAAACAAGTTAGCATTCCCATTAAGAAATACTTGCCCACTACTGTTAGTAAATAATAATCCTATTCATCTATTCCCATTAATATAATCAAACTTTCTTAACTAATTACAGTTTATCAAGTGTAATCTTCGCTCTTTCATTGAAGAAAGTCTTATATCCTAAATAAACAAGGATAATTAAGGTTAAAGCTACACTCCCTAATATCCCTAACATAATTGCTATCTGATACTCAATAGCCGTCAGTGGTGAAACCCCAGAAAGAATCTGCCCAGTCATCATTCCTGGTAAAAAGATAATTCCCATCCCCATCATTGAGTTAATAGTCGGTAGGATAGCTGAATTAAAAGCATTATTAACTATCTGCTGAGTGGCTTTCTTAGGTGTTGCTCCTAACATTAAAGCAGTTTCAACTTTTGCTTGATTCTCTTTCATCCCTGAAATCAATCTTTCTACCCCTAATGATATACCTGTCATCGAATTACCGATTAACATTCCTGCTAGAGGAATAAAATATCTAGGATCATACCAAGGTCTTAATCCAATCACAACTAAGATAAAATAAATTATACTAGTCAAAGTTCCAACAATCATGGATAAAGCGATGATCTTTTTTAAACCATTATTAATTTTATTATTTACCCGCTGGTAGATATTATGAATAGCAAAGAACTCCATTATAGTAATAATAATTACAGTAAATAAATAGTTATTCTGTTCAAAAATATATCCCAAAAGATATCCTACTATAACTAATTGTAAAGTCATCCTAGTAGTAGCTAATAATAGCTCCTTATTCTTCTCAATCTTTCTAATCTTTAAAAATAGTGATAGAATAACCACAAAAATATAAGCAGCAGCTAACTGCCATAATTGCAAATCTATAATACTAGTCTCTTCCATCTAACTTTCCTCCTCTCTAACAACTCTACCCTCTTTAAGAGTAATAACCTTATCTCCATATTCTAAAGCTATATCTTTAGAATGGGTAATCATAACTAAAGTCTTATCTCTATCCTTTACATAATCTACTACTGTCTCAATTAGCAATCGCTCAGTCTCTTGATCTAAAGCTGAAGATGGTTCATCTAATAGTAGAACTTTAGGACTTAATAATAAGATCCTTGCTAAGGATAATCTCTGTTTCTCTCCACCAGATAACTTCTCTGCATTATCAGTTAACTCTTTATCTAAATGAACGACCTTTAATACCTCTTTCAATTTCTCTTCGTTAGCTACTACTTCTTCTCTTAATTTAAAAGCTGCCTCCAAGTTATCTTTGACTGTTCCTTCAAATATAATAGGTGTTTGAGCCAACATAATTACTTCTCTTCTTAAGCCTATTGGATTAATCTGATTTAAATCTTTTCCATTATACAAAATAGTCCCTGAATCTACACTGATCATATTATTTAATAATTTAAGCAAAGTTGATTTACCTGCCCCACTAGGACCAATAATTACAGTTATCTTATTATCTATCTCTAATTTATCAATATCTAATATATCCTTAAACTTAACTTTCTCTAGGCTAAACACATAATCACCTCCAACTTTTATTTATGTTTATTCTACAACTAATATTAGTTGACTTTAATGACAATGTGACTTATTCTGTATATAAATAAACTGCCCTTAGCTATTTTTAGATAGAAAGAGGATAACAAATTGCTAAAAGTAGATACTAAAAGTAGTTTGTTGATATAATAAAACAAAAGATAATAAGGAGGAAAAATAAGGTGACAAAAATAAAAACAGGATGGAACTTAGAAAACACTTATGCCACTCTACCAAAATTATTTTTTTCCACCCTCAAGCCAACTAATGCACCTTCACCTGAATTAATTATTTTAAATAACTCATTAGCACAATCACTAGGCTTAAATATCGAAGCACTAGAAAATAAAGAGGGGATAGAGATTCTAGCTGGTAACTCAATTCCTGAAAATTCTATACCCCTTGCTCAGGCTTATGCTGGACATCAGTTTGGCCATTTTACAATGTTAGGCGATGGTCGAGCCCTCCTACTTGGCGAACAGATAACCCCTTTAGGCAAAAGATTTGATGTCCAACTAAAAGGTTCAGGCAAAACACCATATTCCCGGGGTGGGGATGGTCTAGCTACCCTTGGACCAATGCTAAGAGAATATATTATCAGTGAAGCAATGTATGGTCTTGGTATTCCTACCACCCGCAGTTTAGCAGTAGTAAGAACAGGTCAAACTCGTGAGAACAATCTACCTTGTGCAATCCTAAGCAGAGTGGCTGCTAGTCATCTACGAATTGGTACATTTCAATATGCTGCAAATTGGGGTACAGATGAGGAACTTAAGATTCTAGCTGACTATACAATAAAACGCCACTTCCCACAAATTGAAGATAATGATAATCCATATTTATCCCTACTTCAAGAAGTTATTAAGAAGCAGGCTCTATTAATTGCTAAATGGCAATTGCTTGGCTTTATTCATGGAGTGATGAATACAGATAATATGACAATTAGTGGAGAAACTATCGATTATGGTCCTTGTGCCTTCCTGAATATCTATAACCCTAAAACAGTCTTCAGTTCTATTGATCGTAGAGGTCGCTATGCTTATAAAAATCAACCGCCAATTGGCGAATGGAATCTTGCAAGATTTGCTGAAACCCTTCTACCTTTGTTAGATGATAAACAAGAAAAAGCAGTAAAGTTAGCCAAAGATACTGTTTCAAGTTTTGCTAAATTATATCGCTATAATTGGCTTAAAGGGATGAGATCAAAATTAGGTATATTCAATGAAGAGATAGAGGATGAATCCCTTATTGAAGATCTTCTTAACATGATGGAGAAGTATAAGTTAGACTATACTAATACTTTTTTGGCATTGACCTTTGATAATTTTGAAGATGAAGAGCTATATAACAGCAAAGAATTTAATCAATGGTACAAAAGATGGCAACAAAGACTAGAGAGACAGCAAGAATCAAAAGAATACTCTCATCAACTGATGAAAAAGAATAATCCTGCACTAATCCCCCGTAACCATCGGGTAGAAGAAGCATTAGACGCCGCAGTACAAAAAGGAGACTATAGTATAATGAAGCAACTCCTCAATGTACTTTCAAATCCCTATGCCCACTCTCCTGAACAAGTTGGGTACTCTACTCCTCCTGAACCATCAGATATTCCTTATCAAACCTTCTGTGGTACCTGATTATTAAGTTGCTAAAGATATTTAGCCACTCGTTCTTTTGGAGAAGTAGATATCAATTTTATTCGTTATCAATCTAAAATTGGATGACTATAGTAGTATAATCAACAAACATTAATACACCTTAGTCCTCTTAAAGATCTAGTTTGAGAGGACTTTTTCTTCATATAGTTTGAGAATAAGTTTGGCTACTTCATCTTTTGGAATATTAATAGTAAACTTCTCCTTTATCACTTCTAACGGAGTTTTAGAATCAGATAATGATTCTGATCTTTCTTGATTAATTCTACTTATAATCATATTCACTAAATCATCAAATTCATATATTTCTAATCGTTCTATCTCATAATGTTGAGCTAAGTATTCTACTATTTTTATGAAGACTATATCATAGTCATCCTCATCTTTAGCATCATATAATTGTGCTATTTTGGGGATCAGCTTTTCGTACAAAATACGATTGGTTTTGGCTGGCTCCATATTAAGAAGTTTTAATACTCCTTCAATCTCTTCTCTTTTTAGTCTATTGATATACTTAAATAGTTCTTCTAAACTAGGAATATCTTTTAAATAATATTTAACACCTGATAGCTTCTCAAAAGCTTTTAAAGTATCAAGATAACCTAACTGAATATTCTTATTAGCTCTTTCTGCATTAAAATCTAAAATATTGCCTAAATCATCTGAAGGGCTTATATATAATATATCGATCTCTTTATCTTTAACAGGTTGCTTTTTACCAATAGCCTTTAAATCTACAGCTATAATCCTATCAATCTTCTTTTCAATCATTAAGTTAATAGGTAAATTATCATATAAACCTCCATCAATAAATCTCTTCCCATCTAATTTCATAGGCATAAATCCAGGTAAATACGAGGAGGCTAAGATATAATCATTTAACTTACCTTTAGGAATATCTTCAATAAATACTTCTATAGCTTCTTTGTCTGTTAAGGAAACAGTAACTAGTCCAAAATCAATATTTGATTGTCGAATTCTCTTTTCATCAATATTTTTATCTATGAGTTCTTGAAGTGGAGTTATATCTAGACCTTTTTTCTTAAAAAAACTGTCTATATGGCTAAGTAATTGAGTCATATTCTTTTTATCTCTAATATCTATATTGAAATTCAATATTTCATTAAAGAGTTGACTATCAATATTAATAATTTGATCAACACTTATATTAGACCAGATATCAAGTGCCTTTTCAAAAGCACCTTGAGCAATTAAAGCACCATTAATAGAGCCTACTGAAGTACCTGTAACTACACTAATCTCAATATCAAGTTCTTTTAAAGCTTTCCAGACACCTATTTGATAACTACCCTTACTACCTCCTCCAGCTAATACTAAGCCATACATAAAAATCACCCTCTTTTTAAATTTATTCTTATATAAGTTGAACTAATTATTTTCATAGAAAATATAATTCAAAACCTTTTTGTAACCACGAATGAACACTAATCAAATAATTTATAAAATTTAAAAATGCTTTTAATTCTTGAACATTAGTCTACATTCATCCCAGGAGTACTTACTCGAGAAAAACACCTTCGGGTTTGAAAAGATAACCCTTCGTAAGATTTTAATTTTTGTGGTTTCCTCCGGGTTTAGAAACATAACCCTTCGTAAGATTTTAATTTTTGTGGTTTCTCTCAGGGCACGTGGTTAAATAATTGTATTTTATTTTTTTAGATTTTATTTTTGAACTTTAATTTAAAACTAAAATTAATATTAATCATAAAGTTCGTTAATGAGCCGAGCCTTATAAAAATTAAAACGCTAAAAATAAAACTTATTTCTTACTACTAAACCAATGTCGGGTACGATTAGCAATCCCAACTAAAGCTAACATTACAGGAACTTCTACTAAAACTCCCACTACTGTAGCCAATGCCGCTCCTGATTTAAGTCCAAATAATGAGATAGCTGTAGCTACTGCTAATTCAAAGAAGTTACTAGCTCCAATCATACTTGCTGGTGCTGCTACTGAATGGTCTAACTTAAGCAACTTTGCTCCACCATAAGCGGTAATAAAGATAAAGAAGGTTTGAATCGTTAAAGGTATTGCAATCAGTAGGATATCTAATGGATTATTTAAGATAATATCTCCTTGGAAAGAGAATAGAATAATCAAGGTTAATAATAATCCTGTAATCGTAAAATTACTCACTTTTTCAAGATAAACATTCTCAAACCAATCAATCCCCTTATTCTTAATTAAGTATTTACGTGACAAATATCCTGCCACTAAAGGTACGAGAATATATAATACTACAGATAAAAGTATAGTGTTATAAGGAACTGTAAAATCTGTTACCCCTAATAAGAAGATAACAATGGGTGCAAAGGCAAAGACCAATACTAAATCATTGACTGCTACCTGTACTAAAGTATAACTCGCATCTCCATCAGTTAAATAACTCCAAACAAAAACCATCGCTGTACAAGGTGCAGCTCCTAATAAAATTGCTCCTGCTATATACTGCTCTGCTAACTCTGGATTGATAAATGCTCCAAAGATATTCTTAAAGAATAACCAGGCAAAGAAAGCCATAGTAAAAGGCTTAATTAACCAATTAACTACTAAGGTCAATGCTAATCCTTTAGGTTTTCTTCCTGCTTTTAAAATACTACTAAAATCAATCTGCACCATCATTGGATAGATCATAAACCAGATTAAGATAGCTACTGGAATAGATACTTGAGCATATTCAAATTGACTTAAGGTTTCAGGAATAATCGGTAAAAAGCGCCCAACTGCAATTCCAATAATAATACACAAGGCTACCCAAACTGTTAAATATCTTTCAAAAAAGCCTAATCCTTCTTTCTTTTCTTTCACTTCTGCTTGATTCATTATAATATCCTCCTCCAATTCAATATTGATGAATTGATAATTATTTATAGTTACTATGATCTCAATAAAATATTGCTTAATGGGTATAAAGAGACACTTTTAGGTGCTAGGTGATAGGTCATAGGAGTTAGTAAGATCTTTCTATGTCCTAGCTCCTAACGCCTAACTCCGAAACTGTCGCTTTATCTATCTTATATCTCACTTTTCATCTATGGCTTTAATACTTTTGAACTTAACTATCAACTATCAACTTTACACTATACACTGCCCTTAACTAATCCCAGTTGTAAAGACTTCAACCAACTCTTCTGCTAAATCAGTCTCTTTAAGAGCAGTAGTTAGCTTGTCCACTGGATAAATTACCTCGATAAACTCTGTTTTAACCTTAGCTTCGATGACTTCAATAATTGTATAAATTGCATTAGGATTACCATGCTTTGGTTTACCGATGCTCCCCACATTCATCATATGTTTACCACTAATTATTTTATGATAAGGTAAGTGTGTATGTCCACAAACTAGAATATCCTCTTTTAGCTCACCTGCTACCTCTTCTAGCTCTTTACTATCTTCATATAAGTATTCATTAATCCTTCTTGGACTACCATGTACAAATAAAGCTTTCTTATTCTCTATCTCTAAAATTAAGCTAAAAGGCAAGTTAGCTAAAAACTCCTTATTCTCTTCACTTGTTTCCATTGCAGTATAGTTCATAGAAGACATTCCAATCTTTTGGGAACGCTCTGTCTTATAGTCACATCCACAAGCAATTCTTCTATTAGCAATAGCATCATCATAGTTACCTTGGATAGTCTTAATTCCTAATTCTTCAATCTTAGCAATGACTTCATTAGGAAAAGGTCCATAACCTACTAAATCTCCAGTACAGACTATCTCATCTACATTTCTTCCTTCGATATCCTCTAGAACACTCTCTAAAGCAAAAATATTACCATGTACATCTGAAATAACAGCTACTCTCATTTTAATTCCTCCTTATGTTTATCTAACAGCTAGTTTTATTTACATTCACTTCTCTTTATTGAACAGTCTCCTTGCTTAGTAACTAATACTTGTATATCGTCTTGTAATCCCTTGAACTTATCTTGATTCAACTCATAATCCATCCATCTACCACGTTTAGTGGCAATGATTAAATCAGCATTCTTAAGTATTTTTAGATGATGAGAGATATTAGGTTGACTCAAATCTAATTCTTCAACTATATCACATACACACATCTTTCCACATGATAGCAAGTTGATAATCTCTAATCTACTATTATCTGCTAAAGCTTTCAATACTTCTGTTATATTTGAAATATTATTCATTGATCCTCCCCCTATAAAATCCCATTAATATATAAACATATTTATATCTATTTATATATTAGCACTAATTATTAATTTTGTAAAGTTAACTTTTGTTAAATTTGTTTTAAGTATTAGATTTGGAAATAATGTAATATGGTTATAAAGAGACACTTTTAGGTGCTAGGTGATAGGTCATAGGAGTTAGTAAGATCTTTCTATGTCCTATCGCCTAACGCCTAACTCCGAAACTGTCGTTTTATCATTCTTAAAACTTAAATAATATATAATTAAAATTATAGAATATTTACCTATAAATAAGAAAAAGCCCCTGCTAAGCAGGGGCTTTTTGTATTATATTAATTCAATTAATCTTTTACTTTCTATCTTCTTCTTAATGGTTAGTAAGTCCTTACCTAAGTTACTTTCAACAGCCGCAACCATTGCACCTTCGACTAAAGGAGCACTACTTACCATAACGTTAGTATACCCTTCTAATTCCAATACCTCTAAAGCCATCTTTGCATTCATCAAAGAACTACCTACATCTCCAATAATAATAACTCCATTATCATCATATAGCTCCTCAACTGCTTCTACGATTTCTTCAATATCTGTTCCTATGCCTCCATATCCATCTCCACCAATTGAAATTAGAGGTATTTTTCTGGGAACAAGTTCTTTAACTAATTCTTCTATTCCCTGAGCAATTTTATGGCTATGTGAAACTATTAATATTCCAACCATTCCCACCTTTCCCCCCTTATTAATTAAAAAAACTTTACTTGTTTTCATTTTATCAAATTATAGTAAAAATTTCATCTAATATTTAAATGAAGGTAATAGTATATTATTCTAGTTAAGTAAAGAATATTACTGAAGTGAGTTTTTAGCAATAAAGTAAGGCGTATATTAATACGCCTTTAGAAAAAATATTATAACTTACATACTCGCTAAAACAAAACCTCCAATCACACCACCAAATATAGCAGCTATAATTGATGGAAGTGATTTTTTGATCTTCCCACCTTGCAATACTGAATTAACAATCACTCCAATACCAGCTGCCAAAGCCATATCAATATGTGCTCCCCCTTGACCTTGTACTATCAATCCAGCACCATGATTGACCAACCATGCTGCTCCTACAACAAATCCCTCAACTAAAATAGCAGTAAAAATACCAATTTCTTTACCTACCTTCTCCCAAACAATTATCATCATAAAAGGAAATAGCATCGCTCCAAAAATAGTTGTTACAATTGCATCTATATTCATATTTATTACCTCCACTAACTTATTAACTTATATAAATTATAATCAATATACAAAAATCATTTCAATTACTAGAACTTAATTTTGATCTCTTAAGTTTTCATTTACTTTATTAGCTAAATAACCTCCTAAGATACCACCTATAATTACCCAAAATAATGTTGGAGCTGATGGTGCAAAAGGTTTACCAGCAAAAACATCTTTTAGAATTCCCGCAATTCCAATCCCTAAGGCCATATTTACATAGACTCCACCTTTTATTTTATGAACAATTCCTATTGCATGATTTATATACCATCCTAAACCAATAATCCAAATTGAAGCAAACCATCCTGCACCAACTCCATAGGCATTTTCTAATAATTCAAAGACTGCAAAAGCTAAAACACTTATAATTGATACTCCAATAACTGTTCCTAAATATTTTTTCATCATTATATTCCCCTTTTCAATAAGCTTTATATTGAATTATTCTGTATGTAAAATTCTTAAATGATAACAATAATCATTTTCTTTAATTAAATATAACATTATTGGGGTACTTCTGTCAATCTTTTTCAACAACTTTATTAGCTAAAATAATCACTAAATAAAATCTTCTTATTTAAGTTTAAAAATATACTTTAACTTAGGGCTAATCTCTAACCTATTTACTTTTATTATATTCTCTCCAAATCCCTAGCAGCTACAATATCAACCCCTGTATCTAAGATATCTTCTATTATTACTTGACCTAATTTAATTGGTGCTTCTACTTCAACTTCAGCTATTACCTTCATTGCTTTTTCTATTAAACTCTTAGGCATAGCCTCATTAGTTTTGACTGGAACTAATGGTAAAACTCCCCCCTTAACTCTAACTGTTGTTGGCAGAATTCTAGTAGGATTATAATACTCATTCTTAACATATTTCTCACCTGCCAAACAAGTTGCACCTTCCATACTCTTAATTTCTTCATTCTCAACCTGTAATTCAACTTCACATCCCATAGGACAACTTATACAAGTAATTTCTACTCTTTCAGCCATCATTGTCCCTCCTTCACAATTTCTACTTTAACCTTATCCACCTCTAGCTTCTGAATCATCTTCTCAGGAAAAGCTAGAGTAATCATCTCTGCTGGTTCTACTCGGCGTTGCTTTTTACTAAATAACTCTTTTCCTTCAACTAATAACCTAATTTTCACATCATCCATCGGTTGTTTAGCTCTCATATACAAGTCTACTCTTCGCCTACCTTCAACTAGATTATTTATCTTCTGAGGAACTATATATCCTACATTTTCACCTGGCTCAACCATAATCTCTTCTTCCCGCCTTTTAATCTTATCTTGTAGATAATATGCTGCAGTTTGACCAGCCAGCTTACTTTCTTCTGTAACCCAATCTACTAAATCATGAACATGAAGCACATTACCACAAGCAAAAATCCCTTCAATATTAGTCTCACGACCTTCATCTACTATCGCTCCACCTGTTACAGAATCTAATTCTATTCCTGCTTGAGTAGATAACTCATTTTCTGGAATCAAACCAACCGATAGAAGCAATGTATCACATTCAATTTCATATTCTGTTCCAGAAACAGGTTGCAAGTTGTCATCAACTTTAGCTACTGTAACTTTCTCTACCCTTTCTTTGCCATGAATCTCAATTACAGTCTGCTTTAAACGCAGTGGAATATTAAAATCATCTAGACACTGTACAATATTACGAGTTAAACCACCGGAAAAAGGCAAAAGTTCCAATACAGCTTCAACTTTAGCACCCTCTAGATGCATTCTTCTAGCCATAATTAAACCTATATCTCCAGACCCAAGAATAACCACTCTCTTACCAGGCATATAGCCCTCCATATTTATATATCTTTGCGCTGTTCCTGCACTAAAGACACCAGCTGGTCTTGAGCCTGGAATGCCAATCGCTTCTCTAGTTCTTTCCCGGCACCCCATAGCTAAAATAATAACCTTAGCATTTATCTCCATCATTCCCTCTTCAGAATTAATAGCATAAACCCTTTTATCTGGTGTTACTTCTAAAACCATTGTATCAAGCTTAATATCAATACCTCGTTCTTTAACCTTCTCCATAAAGCGATGAGCATATTCAGTTCCTGTTAATTCCTCACCAAAATAATGCAAACCAAAACCATTATGAATACACTGCTGCAAAATACCCCCTAATTCAAAATCCCTCTCAACAATTAATATGCTTTCAACCCCTTGCTCATAAGCTTCTTGAGCAGCAGCTAATCCTGCAGGACCTCCACCAACTACTACTAAATCATAATTTTGCTTATTCACTTGCACTCACCTCTCTTGAAAGCCCTTTAACTTTTCCGACTAAGATTTCTGAACCATCTTTTTCTAATTTGATTTCAGTTTTAGAAAGCCCTAATTCTTCCGATAAAATTTCAACAACTTTAGGTCCACAAAAGCCACCTTGACATCTTCCAGCCCCTGGTCTAACTCTTCTCTTAACTGCATTAACAGTTCTAGCACCAACAGGTTCTCTAATTGCATCAATTATTTCTCCTTTGCTTACTGATTCACAGCGACAGATGATTTGGCCATAGTTTGGATTATGCTCAACTAATTTAGCCTGATCTTCGTGGCTCATGTGCCTAAATTTTGGTGGTCCAGAATAATAAGGATCAAATTCAGGATCAAGAGTTAGAAGATCCATTTCCTCTTCTACAATCCCTGCTACCATCTCAGCGATAGCCGGTGATGAAGCTAAACCAGGTGACTGAATTCCAGATACATTAATAAAACCCTTTACTTTATCGCTAGCTTCAATTAAAAAATCTCCTGTCTCTTTGATAGCTGGTCTTAGTCCAGAGAATTCTTTAATCACACCTCTCCTACTTAATTTAGGAATTGTCTTTTGAGCACCAATCATAACTTGATCTAAACCTTGCTGAGTATTAATAAGATCATCCTTATCCTCTATTTCATCTGCAGTAGGCCCAATTAATAGATTCTTTTCATCAGTAGGAGTTACCACTACTCCTTTTGTAACCTTAGTAGGTACAGGAAATATAGTATGATTAACCTTTATATCTAGACTCTTATCATATAAATAATATTCTCCACGCCGTGGTGTTATCTTAAAATCATCAATCCCCACCATTCTGGCCACATTATCAGCATATAAACCAGCAGCATTAATTATTAATTTGCTTTCTATATCTCCTTTAGTAGTGTTTACAACCTTGACTTCTCCCTTATCTTCAATATCTAAGACCTCTGCTTCTAACCATAATTCCACTCCATTTTTCACTGCATTATTTGCCTGAGCAATAGTGAGCTCAAAAGGATTGACTATTCCTGCTGTTGGTGCATATAAAGCAGCTATAGACTCTTTGTTTAATTCAGGCTCCATCTCAAATAACCTATCACCTTTAATAATTTCTAAACCTAGCACTCCATTCTTCTTAGCATTTTTCAGTAATAGTTTTAAAGTAGAAAGATCTTCTTTGTTTTGAGCTACAACTAAGGCTCCTATCCACTCTATAGGAACATCTAATTCCTTTTGAACCTTCTCCCTAAACAATTGATTTCCCCTTACATTTAACTTGCCTTTTAACTTGTGAGAATCAGCATTAAATCCAGCATGTATCAAAGCAGTATTTGCTTTACTAGTTCCAGTACAAACATCTGCTTCCTTTTCAACTAATAATATATCTAGTTTGTATTTAGATAATTCACGTGCAATAGAAGTCCCGACCACTCCACCTCCAATAATCAATACTTCTGTCTTTTTCAAAATGAATCCCTCCTATAAATTTATCGAGAAATAAATCACTAATACTCAATGAACATCCTATATTTAAAGGATAAATACTTAGATATTAAGATAATGATAAGTAACTAGTGACCAATAACAAAAGGATTGTTACTCCTTACTCATCACTAAAATATTCTAATAGATTCAGTAATTGTTATATATATTACTTATTAAATAAATAAAAACCACATCTAAGCCCTAAAATTGGCACTACTAATCCCTAGGTACTTAAATGTGGTTTCTCCTTTTTTCTACCACTTAGTTATTTAATTAATATATTTATATTCATCAATAATTTAACTTATTCTTTATCTTCCCAATCCATTGCTCTCTTAACAGCTTTCTTCCAACCAACATATAACTTTTCTTTCTTATCATCATCTATTTCTGCTTCAAACCTTCTATCAACTTTTCTCTTATCTAATACCTCTTCTTTATTCTTCCAATATCCAACTGCCAGACCTGCTAAATATGCAGCACCTAAAGCAGTGGTTTCAGCAACAACAGGTCTCTCCACATTACATCCTAATATATCTGCTTGGAATTGCATTAAAAAATTATTTGCTACTGCTCCACCATCAACTTTTAAATCTTTAAGCTCTAATCCAGAATCAGCTTGCATTGCAGTTAATACATCTCTAGTCTGATAAGCTAATGATTCCAAAGTAGCTCTAATAATATGTTCTTTACTACTTCCTCTGGTTAAACCTACAATAGCTCCCCGAGCATACATATCCCAATATGGTGCTCCTAATCCGGCGAAGGCTGGAACTACATAAACTCCATCTGTACTATCAACCTTAGTAGCAAAATATTCAGAGTCTGGAGCTTCTTCGATCAATTTCATTTCATCTCTAAGCCATTGTACTGCTGCCCCAGCGATAAAGATACTCCCCTCTAGCGCATAGTTAACTTCACCATCAAGTCCCCAAGCAATCGTAGTTAATAATCCATTTTCAGATGGAACAGCCTCAGTACCAGTATTCATTAACATAAAACATCCAGTACCATAAGTGTTCTTGGCCATACCTTTTTCATAACAACCTTGACCAAAGGTAGCTGCTTGTTGGTCTCCAGCTATACCAGCTATCGATACATTTTGACCAAAGAAGTGATAATCAACTGTTTTTCCATAAACTTCACTACTTGATTTAACTTCTGGCAACATAGATTCAGGAATCTCCAATATTTCTAATAATTCTTTATCCCATTTAAGATCATATATATTATAAATTAAGGTTCTAGATGCATTGCTATAATCTGTTACATGCACCTCACCACCAGTTAATTTCCAAATTACCCAACTATCTATTGTTCCAAATCTTAACTCTCCAGCTTCTGCCTTCTCCCTAGCCCCTTCAACATTATCTAAAATCCACTTTACCTTAGTTCCAGAAAAATATGCATCTACTACCAAACCAGTCTTAGCTCTGATTGTATCTTCTAATCCTTTATCTTTTAAGTCATCACAAATACTAGCAGTTCGTCTATCTTGCCAAACAATCGCATTATGCATAGGCTTTCCAGTTTTCGCATCCCACACTACAGTAGTTTCACGTTGGTTAGTAATTCCTATTCCTGCTATCTGCTCAGGTTTAATTTCAGCTTTAGTTAAAGCCTCAGATAATACAGCCATTATGCTTACCCAGATCTCATGTGGGTCATGCTCTACCCAACCTGGTTTTGGATAATATTGTTTGAATTCCTTTTGTGCCATACTAACAATCTCACTATCTTTATTAAAAATCATTGCCCTAGAACTTGTTGTTCCTTGATCAATAGATAAAATATATTTTTTCATTATTTATCCTCCATCTGATAAAAATGATATAAATATCTGTTATATTAAAATAATTATACTATTTATTAATTAATCAATTAATAATTTACCATCTTTCATAATTAAATCACCATCAATTTCAACCGTTGGATTTTCAATAATACCATCAAGATGGCTATCTACTGATATATTGCCCCCCATTGCAGAGTTATCACCAATAGCAATATGTACAGTACCTAAGACCTTTTCATCTTCTAAAATATTGCCTGTTAGTTCAGCTTGATCATTTGTTCCAATACCCAGCTCTGCAATATTTTTAGCATCTTTACCATAAGGTTCAATAATCTTGCTCAAATTTCTAGCAGCTGCCTTTCCTTTTATTTCCGTTACATATCCATCCTCTACCAATAATTCTATCTCTTCGGTATGTACCTTAGCTTCTGCCATAGATCCATCTACTATAAATTTACCTTGGCTTTTACCTTCAAGAGGTGCTATATAAGATTCTCCAGCAGGTAGATTTCCAAATTCCCCAGTTTGATTATAAATACCTGTATCAGGATAACCTTCTCTTCCTTCTATCAACATTCTAATATCAGTTCCATTTGGAGCAGTTACTCTTACTTCTTTACCTGTACTTAGTTTTTCAGCAATCTTATTTCCTCTTTCTTTTATTACTTCATAATCTGCATTCAAAGCCCTTTTCATCATCTCTTCTGTAATATCAGGCATAGTAGCAGCTCTAGCACCTGCTTGATTAGCTTCTATTCTAGCTTGAGTATGTGATAAAGACTTAGAAGTAGGCATAATTACCACATCAGCAAACTTCATAGCCTTGGCAACTAATTTAGGCGGTTCTTGCCCATGATTATCTCTTGGAATCATTTCCATTAGCATAACTTCTGCTCCCAACTCTTTGCTGGCTTCAAAAATAGCATTAGCAATCTTACGTTTAGGTTCATCAACTACAATTAGTACTTGTTCACCTTCTTTTATCGCTAAACAATCTTTGGCTACTATTCTGGCTGCTTCTTTTAATTCTTCCACATCTATCAACCCCTTTGTCTTTTATATACTTTTATTATAATAAACAAAATCATATAATTCTATTTATATAATTTATTATGCAATATAAAGATTAATACACTATGTCTATTCAACTATCTCTATAAAAAAATCATCCTGATAAATCTTCTAATAACCTCTGGCTATTGGCTAATAGCTTATAAAATTGAAAGCCAATAGTTACGCAAAGTGTTGCTAACTATTAACTAATAAATCACATATTAAAATTATTAATAGCAAAAAATAAAAAAATACTGATTAAAATCAGTATAATAAGATGGTACCGAGGGTCGGGTTCGAACCGACACGGGCATAAAAGCCCACCGGATTTTAAGTCCGATGCGTCTGCCAATTCCGCCACCTCGGCATAATATTTAATTTAAAATTTATAATGTGAAATGTATAATTGAAAATAATTTATGCTTTTAATTATCAATTATTAATTATACATTATAAATTAAGTTATGGAGGTGGCACCCAGACTCGAACTGGGGAATAAAGGATTTGCAGTCCTCTGCCTTACCAACTTGGCTATGCCACCATATTTAGTATTTAATTTCTTTATATTATAATCTTATTCATTTACTTGAACAAATGTTACAAGTCAAGACACTCAGTGAAATCTTAAAGTATTTTGGTACCCTTTCGGGTTTTACAAAACAAAAACCCTTCGTAAGATTATAAATTTTATATGGTACCCCTTCGGGTTTTTCAAAACAAAAACCCTTCGTGAAATCTTAAATTATTTTGGTACCCCTACGAGTTTTGAAAACCTAAAAACTCTCCGTAAGATTATAAATTTTATATGGTACCCCCAAGGGGATTCGAACCCCTGTCGACGGGATGAAAACCCGTTATCCTAGGCCACTAGACGATGGGGGCATAGGATTAATTTATAATTAATAATTTAAAATCTATAATTAAAGGACCTTTAATTATTAATTATCAATTATCAATTATCAATTATCAATTATACATTGCTAATTGATTTAAAATGGTGAGCCATGGAGGATTTGAACCTCCGACACCCTGATTAAAAGTCAGATGCTCTACCAACTGAGCTAATGGCCCATAAATTCATGTTTAAAAAATGTTTTGCAATTTCCTTCAACATTTATAAATGTTATAATACTTTCTTAAAAATGTCAAGAAATAAATAAAATTTAATTTAAATATTTCCCTAACGCACTTATAAATAATAATACATTCCTTATATTTTGTCAAGAGATTAATTCAAATTGTTTATAAATAATTTGGATTAAGTAAGAATAGCAATCTTGCTATTCTTACTTAATAATTTTATACTACTATAATTACACATCTCGACTGAATAATCTATCTAATATCATAGCTAAGATAACCACGCCTAATCCCGCTTCAAATCCTAAACCAATATCAACTGTTGATAATGAACGTAAAACAGGCTTACCTAGTCCTCCTGCTCCAATCATTGCTGAAATTACAACCATAGATAAAGAAAGCATAATACATTGATTAACTCCCATCATAATTGACGGTAAAGCCAAAGGTAATTCTACCTTATATAACATTTGCAGTGGTGTACACCCAAAAGATCTACCTGCTTCTTTTAACTCATCAGATACTTGTCTAATACCTAGATTAGTTAAACGAATTGGTGGAGCAATAGCAAAGACTACTGTAGCGATAACCCCTGATACATTCCCTAAACCAAAAAACATTAAGGCAGGGATTAAATATACAAAGGGTGGTATAGTTTGCATAAAGTCCAATATTGGACGAGTTATAATATCCACCATCCTACTATGAGCCTTTAAAATTCCAATTGGAATTCCCAATACAAGAGAGACAAATACTGAAGTAAGTATTGAAGCCATTGTAGTTATTAATGGATCCCACATTCTAAGATTTAATACCAATATAAATCCTAACACAATAAAAGCAGCTAACTTAATATCTTTTTTAAACTTCCAAGTAGCTAAACCAAAAATTATAATAAATAATAATGGATGACCAAAAGATAAAACACTTTCAAAACTACCAATTATAGAACCAATTACTTCTGAAAATAGATCTAAAGGTCCACTAAAATTTAAAATTATAAAATCAACTATATTTTCTATCCAGTTCCCTATAGGTATTTTAGTAGACAGTATATCAATTATAGACATTCCTATTTTATACCTCCTTTTAATAATTAAGAAAAATTAGAATAATAACTGCATTCTATTGTTTAGAATTAGTTATTATTCTAATTTATTTCACCTATATATCAGTTAAGCTTATTTTTAATAGTCTCTACAGCATCTTTTCCATCTACTGTAGTCATACCTACTACCCATTCTTGAATAAGGTCATTATTATTCTTAATCCATTCTTGAGCAACTTCTTCTGCTGGTCTTCCTTTCTTCTGATATTCTAATATCCATCCACTTTGAATCTCTGAACTAACATTAAACTGCTCTAAGAACTTATAAAAGTTTGGTGCTTCTTTTTTTAACTCTGGACGAGCAGCTGTATATACTTCACTTTCTTCACCCCAAATACCTTCTGGGTCTTCCAAATATTTTAAATCATATTTAATATTCATCCAATGAGGCTTCCAACCATGAAAAGCAACCCATTCCTTTTTCTTAGTAGCTCTTTCTACTGTAGCTAACATTGCAGCAGTACTACCAGACATTAACTCCCAATCCTTAAGTTGATAAGTATTATTATCAATTGCATTTTTAATAATTATATTTCCTGCATTTCCTGCTTCTAATCCGATTATTTGATGATCAAATTTATCAGCATATTTATTCAAATCTGCCATAGATTTAACTCCTGCTTCCCAAACATACTTTGGTACAGCAGTTTTATAAAGGGCTTGATCTAAATTCAAACGTACATTCTCAATAACACCTTTCTTCTGATAAGGTTCAAAAGTATTTTTCATTGAAGGCATCCAATTCCCTAAGAATGCATCTAACTCATCATTTTCCATACTTTTAAAGATTACTTGTTCACCTAAGCTACTAGTCTCTACCTCATAACCTAGACTTTCTAAAACTTCTTTAGCAACTTCGGTCTTAACAGTTACTCCTGGCCAGTTTACATAACCAAAACTAACTTTACTCTGCTTTACTGCTAACTCTTTATTTGCCTTTTTAGAACTTCCTTGTTGCGTACAAGCAGATGCCAACGAAAGTATTAATACTAAACTTAAAAACAATACAAACTTCTTTTTTAATAACATATATTTTATTAGCCTCCTAATTTATAATTATTACAATTTAAATAAATATTAATTTTCTTAATAGCTAAAAGTCATTTGAAAATATATTTTTTAAACTATATCTTCCCCTGCCAAATTAGCTAATACAGTACTTTTAACAATCAGACCTAATAATTTATTAGATTCATCTACTACTGGTAGTGGACAATCTAAATCAGCAATCTTAGCAAATAAATCATCCATATTATCTTCTGGGCTGGCAGTTGGAATTTCATTAACCAGCTCTAATATATCTTCTTCTTTATCCTCAATAGCTTCTAATGTCTCTTCCATTCTAATTAGACCTTGGAATTCTTTATTATTGCCTACTGCAAAAATACTAGATATCTGATTATGCTCCATCTTTCTCATAGCAGCTCTTGGACCATCTTGATGATTAGTATAAACTAAGTCTAAAGGATCAACCATTACATCTGCAGCAGTCAATAATCGAGAACGATTTACATCTTTAACAAACTCACGTACATATGCATTTTTAGCATTAGTTAATATTTCTTCATGAGTTCCTATTTGAACAACTTCACCATCTTTCATAATAGCAATCCTATCTCCTAATTTTAGTGCTTCATCTAAATCATGAGTAATAAAAATGATAGTCTTATCCATCTCTTCAAACAAGTCTAATAATTTATTTTGCATATCCCTTTTAATCAAAGGATCTAAAGCACTAAAAGGCTCATCCATTAATAATATATCTGGATCAACAGCTAAGGCTCTAGCTAATCCTACCCTTTGCTGCATTCCACCACTCAATTCATCAGGATATTTATTTTCCCAGCCAGCTAATCCAACTTGCGCTAAAGCTTCTTTGGATTTTTCTCTTCGTTCAACCTCATCAACATTTTGAACTTCTAAGCCAAACTCCGTATTCTCTAAAATAGTTCTATGAGGAAATAAACCAAAATTTTGAAAGACCATGCCAAACTTTTCCCTTCTAATTTGACGCAACTCATTCTTATCTAAAGTAGTTAAGTCTCTCCCATCTACCCTAACCTCACCTGCTGTAGGTTCAATTAGTCGGTTTAAACATCTTAATAATGTTGATTTTCCACTTCCAGATAAACCCATAATAACAAATATTTCTTTAGATTTAATCTCAAGGCTAACATTATTAACTCCTGCAGTTAAACCTGTTTCTTTTAATACCTCCTCTTTGCTATATCCCTTATTTAGCAATTCAACACCTTTTTGAGGATTCTTTCCAAATATCTTATACAAGTTTTTAACCTCTATCTTACTCACTTATGCAACCTCCTATTTTGGGATTGATAATATAAACTGAAACTAAAAAATACTTACATAATAAAAAGACTTTGGAATAATAGATTATTCCAAAGTCTTTAAATAATTATAATTAAAATTTGAGAAACATTTTATTAATAGCTTAGTCACAACAGTTATAAATAATATAACATTTTAGGAACTTTGTCAAACATCCATATTTAAGCTAACAAAGAAGTTCATAATAATTACCCCTTGCCATTGATCAAATTTACAAATAAATAAAATTAATGCTACAGTAATCCTATTTACTCTATAAAATCCATTCTAATAATTAATTCCAAAAATATAACTTTACTAAAATCAAATCAGACTTAGGTATAAAACCCACATCATATAAGTGATAAGATTTTAATTTAGGATTTATCTCTTTAGCCTTCCTAATAAATGAACGAATTTCTTCTATTAAATGCAATGAATTGGAGTTATCTAAATCTACATAACGATTAATTGTTAATAAGTTTTTATTCATTCTTCTCCTCCTTGAAATCCTATTATATTATAATATGCAAGTAATATAAATTGTGTGCAAAATTCTTGATATTTAATACACAATATAGATTATCCAATCCTAAAGTGAAATTGAACGGGGATAAAGAGACACTTTTGCTACTATCTTTTAGCTGTTCCTACGGGTTCGAAAATCATAAACCCTTCGTGATAAATCTGCTATTAGCTAAGACCTTAAAAGCTAAAGGCTAGAAGCCAGTAGCTAGCAGCTAATAAAAACTGTCGCTTTATCTTTCTATAGAGAAATATTTGGATTTCATTCTAAATTTGTTTGTCTATATTATTTCATAATCTATATCTTAATTTTAACATCTCTCTTTAAAATCTAAGTCTTATCAATTTTTCTTCTTCCTAATCTAAAATATTTATTATTATTTCAATAATCAGATCAAATAATTCATGATATAATATTAGTGTATACGTAAAAATACAGGAGGGATTAGGTGAAAAACTATAATAAAATACTAACCATCATATTATCAATTTTAATAATTATGGCACTAACAGCTTGTAGTCAAGGAGAAAAATCAAGTGATAAATTAAGTATTGATAAAAAAGCATTATTGGCACAACTTAATTTAGGTGAACAGACAGAAATTATTGAATCCAAAGCAGTTGATGTAACTGGTGATGGAAATAAAGATAATGTTATCTTGTTAGGATCTAAATTGGATGACAACAAAAGTACTTTTAGAGATAGTTTATTAATTATAGTACAAGAAAGTAAAAAGCAAAAATATCTTAAAGCAACATACGATAATTTTAGTGGCTATGAACCTAAACTAACAATTAAAGAACTTACAGGAGATAAAGTCGCAGACGTTATGGTTTCAGCTAATAGCGGTGGGAGTGGTGGTATTTATCATCATCTAATTGCTAGCTTCAAAGATGGAAAAGCTAAAGTGATTTTTGATGCAGATAATAATCAAGGAGTAAAGGTTAGTGGTCAATTTATCCCAAACTTTAAAGCAAAATTAAACTTTATAGATTTACAGAAAGAATCAATTCTCGATATTAGTATAAATAAAGAAAACTATATTAAACAAAAAATTTATGATAAAAAAGGCAACTTAATCAAAAGAATTTTAATTCGACCTTATGCTAACCCTTTTAGCAAATTAGAAACAGTAGATTATGATCATGATGGCAAATATGAACTAAAAGGAATACAGCAAATAGTCGGAAGTAGCAATTCCGATAAAATCTCTAAAATTGAATCTATTTGGTCTTATCATAATAATAAATGGATTTTAAAAGAGGTAAGCTATAATACCTTTCTTTTAAAATATTCTATTGACCAAAAATCCAATCCAATAGCTACAGGATATATCAAAAAAATCGGAGAACATAATGAAAACAATTATATTTTGCTGGTTAATAAACTGGATAATGCTAAAAATTTTGAAGGAATAAAATTATTTATTAATAAAGATACTAAATTATTAGATGAAAAAACTAACACTAAAATCAAATTTAAAGATTTAAAAGTAGGAATGAAAATAGAAGCACATCATTCTAAAATAATGACCATGAGTCTCCCACCTCAAACTAGAGCTATAAAAATTATAGTTACTAATAAATAAAAGTAATAAAAGGCTACTAGAAATAATCTAGTAGCCTTCTATATTAAACTTCTTATGCAATTTATTAACAGCTTTTTTTTCAATTCTAGAGACATAAGAGCGTGATATATCTAACCTTTCTGCAATTTCTCTTTGTGTCTTTTCTTCTCCATCACTTAATCCATATCTTAATTCTAATACCTTTCTCTCTCTAGGATCTAACTCCTTTAATTTCTCATATAATTTTTCTTTTTTTATAGCAGACTCAACCTTATCACTAACAACATCTATTGCAGTACCTAAAATATCCATCAATTTTATTTCATTACCTTCTTTATCAGAGCCAATTGGTTCATGCATTAGTTTTTCATTATTCAACTTCTTAGTCTTTCTTAAATGCATCAGAATTTCGTTTTCAATACATCTAGCTGAATAAGTGGCTAATCTGGTATTCTTATTAGGGTTGAAACTATCAATTGCTTTAATCAAACCAATAGTACCAATGGAAATAAGATCTTCATTATCTTCTTTAGCATTAACTAAAGTATTATTATTACAATATAGATGGTTTTATCTCTATAGTTAAGAAAAATAAAACTATCTATATTATATTATATCTTTTATTACAAAAAGTGCTGATTAATTTTAAAAAATATTATTCTTAATACTAGACAATATGTTGTTAGTTTTATTTATATTGATATAATAAATTCTATCATAACACAACTTTGAAGAATTAGTAATATTCCCAAACCACAAAAACCTCCTATTATTTTAGGAGGCTTAACTTAGCAGTAAATTTAATAAAAAAACAAAATATATTATTGATCTATAAGTCTTCTTATGTTTATAGTAGGTAAAATTAATGATGGTAGATTAGCTACTTTAGTTATATCTGTTATAGCAGATCTTATATAAGGAAATAAAATTGCTGCTCCATTATATTTGCACATTGTCTCAAATTGTTCTTTGTCCATGCTAGGGTCAGAAGAAAATACACCTATAATACTAATGCTTAGTTCAAAGGGATAACTGTCTTTAGCAGCATTTTCCCAGAATTTAACCTCTATATTTAATAAACCTTTATTTTCTTCCTCATAAATATTTAAATTAAAATCAGCATCAAAATCGACATCTACATCTCCATTTTTAAAATCATTATTCATTTCAAAGTTAATATTTTCAATTCTATAATCATCAAAATAAAATTGACTTTTTGCATTATTTGTCATCTTTTAAGCAGCCTCCAATCCAAAATCAACATCACTTTGAATATCAACAAATTCACTACTGATATCAGTTCTTGTCCTCAAAAAATTATGTTCTATATTATTATAGCTAAAATTTGACTCTTCTCTTCCTTCAAATTTACTTTCATCAACCACAGGATTATCACATAAATAATCCTTCATATCTTGATAATCATAATTCAAACTAGAATTTTTATTTGAGTCAATCCCCATCATATTGCCAGAAACTTCAATTAATAAATCTTTATTATTTAAATTATTAATTTTGATATTATAATTTTGATTTTCCACCAACGGGATAATATATTCTTTATATTTATCGGGAATATAGCCCAACTTATTTTTAGATCCTTTTGTTAACACTTCGATAGAACTAGTATCATATAAATTGTCTTTATCAAATTCTAAAATAATTTCTGTATATCTTGTCAAAGTATTTAAAACCTCTTCTTTAACAATGAATTCAAATCCAGAAACCCTCATCTTTAAACTAACTTCTTTTACTTTTAAGTTATACTTTTTCATAAACTTCAATGAATCAGTAGCTAACTCTCCTCCTGTTTCATGCAAAACTTTTAGCGGATCATTATCGCGACAATCAATAGGCAATCTATTTAAAAAAGATGTAAACATCTCTTCAGAACTATATTCTCTTGTTAAATTTTCTAAAGAACCAAAAGGAATGAAACCGTGTTTAATTGCTAATTCAACATTCCCTTCTTCACAATCAGAACCCTGGATATATTTGAATTTGAATAAACCACTTTCTTCCCATAGTTCTCCGATTGGAATTCTTTCTTTAGAGAAAGGACTTTTCCAAGTTAAAATAAGTTCTCCATTATGTTCGTATTTACTCATAATATTTAATCCTCCTTTTCTTCACGTTAGCATTCCCAACTTATTCTATTATATTCATAATTTTTTCTTTTCGTGCACAGAAGACTTTTAAAATAACTTTCCTATGATTATTTAAAATAAAACCACTAGGTATCTTAGATATAATATCTTCTATTTCTTTTTTAGTTATACCTTTTAACTTGTCGTTAAAAGAAATACATAATTCGGGATATTTATCATATAAATATTCTACCATATCAAAATGTGATATAGTATGAGTATTATTAGATTCTATCCTTATTAATGATTTTGATCTTCTTAAATAAGATTTAAAATGCTCAGAATTATATAGTTTTATATTAATACCATGCTTATATCTATGCACTTCTCTTGTTAAACATGAAGAATTATCATAAATAGGAGCAAATTGATACCTATTAACAGGATCACCTGGACAATTGAGTATTCCCCAATTTTCTTCATGTCTATCTTGTTGCCCCACCAAGGCATCAAAAAGCATCATTTCAACAAATTCTTCTACTAATCCATATTCATGTAAATGGCTCACTATATTTTCTACAGTATATTTATCTCTATTTTCATTTTCTGTTATATCTTGTATTAAAATCTCTCGACCTTCCTTAAGTTCCACACCGCCCGCTTGACAAAAAGAATAACTTATACAACATTCTATATTATCATAAATGGCTAAATCTATTTCAGGCATATTCAAACCTAATTTTAAACCTATTTCTGAAGCTAATTTTTCAGCTAAATGTTCGCCAGAATAGCCAATTGAATTTTCTCGTTCTTGTTCTTTAGGAATCTTTAATATAGCTTTCTGTCTATTAACAACATTTTGTATCCAATAAGAGTCACTTTTACCAGTGAAAGCCTCTCCTGTTTTTTGCCATTTTTTTTCTTTATTTAAATTTATTATATCATAACTACTTTCCTCCATAAGATCCCACCAATAATATTATAGTAAAGATGCTTTTATTCATTATGTATTTACTCTATTTATGTATTAAAGTTTAAACTCCTTTAATTTATTTGATTTTTTATGTAACATATGTATGTTTCTGAAAATATTAAATAAATTGAATTTGACACTATGTATAATTATTACGCTGATTCTTCAGACTCTTTAACATCTATTTTTTTAATTTTTTCTAAACAACCATAACAAATATGTACACCATTAACTTTTAATAAATCTTCATCTGTTTTTTCGTTACAAAATACACAGTGATACCAAAATTGTCCTATATCTATATAAGCTTCACATTCATCACACTTTTCCACATAATAATCTATTATTTTATTAATTTCTTCAGGATTGCTAAAATAAACCTCTTCCCTGGCAGGTGTAAATATTTCTTCCAACAATTTAGCTCTTGGTGTTCTTTTAGAGAGATCTACTTTCCACTTGCCATCTTTCCCAATATCTAAATTATGATTATAGTCTAACCAAACTATATAGAATACATTACCTATAATAAAACCATGAACTCTTCCGTGCTTATTATTACCTGTAGCAGAAAATTGCCAAGGTTCATCCGATATATCATCCCTTAATGATAGGCCAAACCCGTCCTCTGTTACTCCTTCTTTATCCCAATCGGTTCTATGATTTCTTAAGATTTGAATATACTTCTTTTTATCAAGAAAATCTTCCATTTTCATCCGCCCTAAAAGTTGAAGCCTTCTTAAAAGTCGATCAAAATAATGTGTGTCACATTCGCTTATAGTAAATTTATTACTGAATTTAAGATATTTAAAGGAAAAGGCTATATTTTCTTCTAAATTAGCAAGCACTTCTTCTTTAGAACGTTTATATTGATTGCTTTTAGATTTAATCGGAGTTTTGCTAATACCTAATTTGCTCATTTAGATTTCCCTAAATTTATCATAATATTCTTTCATCCATCTAATCTGAATTTCTCTACTAGATGGTTGATCAGGACTTAACCCTTTTCTCGCCTTTCTCCATGGCTCTTCCTCATGAGTTAACCTCTCTAACTCATAAGCACTAAGAGTAAAATATTCTTCTATCAATTCTTCCATAAACTCAGTCTTTTCTTCACCTATTTTATTCCTAATTTGTTGTAAAGACTTTTCATCTAAATCATCTCTTTCAATTGGTTTCCATCTGAATTTTTTATAATCATCATATAAAGAAGGCAGTACAGGACCATGTACCCATGCTTGAAAATCACCTTCAAATAATCTATTTTTAAATATCGTTACATGCCAAGCTTGTGCATAATAAACTAATTTTTGTAATTTTAAATTTGTAATTAAATCATTTGTTACATTAGAAAATGATATAAAATAATCCGCAATATCATAATAAGTTATTTTAGCCATTTTTTCTCCCCCTCGATGTAGTGGGATTATATCTCCCATTATAACACCTCCTTAATAGTTTTATACTACTAATAATATACTAGTAATATCCAAAGAAAAGGACAATTATAAGAAAAGTGTTATAAATAATAATTATCTACTTTATTATATTTTACCATTTTTAATAATGATTATCAATACCCATATGTAGTGGATTATTTATATTTTTACACTACATATTGTGTCTGCATATTTTAAACCTACAATTTTAATTTATAAACAATAATGATATCATAACTCACTCTTTCTTTGTAAAGAGTGAGTTCTTTTTTTATTCTCCATATTCTCTTTCCATTGCTGCTTTAGTTACTAACCAGGTACTGCCACTCTTTCTTATATCAACTCCATGTTTAAAGCTTACACCTCTATCAAAATTACGTCTTAAAGTACTAGTACTTTTATTATATTTTTCTGCTGCTTCTGATATGGTCAAAACTTCATCAATAATATTCATTTATATCCCCCTCTTTTTTTAATTTACCCCGCTTTTGATGCAGCAGAGCGGGCAACTGCTTAATATTCTTTATTACTTTTTAAAAAAATCTATCAATGCAACTGAAGCTGCATTAAAGACAAATATGCCAGTCCCCCACCAATTTTTATCTAATGCAAAAATAAAAGCAATAAATAGAAATACCAATGAGGTCGCTATTGATTTTCTCATAATGTTTTGATAGAATGGTTTTAGGTGGGAGGGAAAACCCTCCCTAGTGTGTGGCTTACTTCTCATTTTGAGAGGTAAGCTCTTTAAATTTTTTGATGATATCTAGGATTTTATCTATCGTTTGAGCGATAGTAAAGGCTAAACCGGCAATCACCAAAATGTCTTTCAACCACCCCATCTACTCACCTCCTTCCCTCATGTTCTATATACATTATACACTAATTCGTGTATTTTGTCAAGCTGTTTTGCCATCTTTTCCATCATTTTTTAATATATGTTAATCAACTTATAATCATTGTAATATAAGTATCTAACAGTTATCATTAATTAATTTTAATTAGAATTCAAAAATTGAATCTACTTACATTAAGATATTTAATTAATATATGGCCATAAACACTGGTATATAAGCTATTAGCAATTAATTAAGTACAAAAAATAACAAAAGCCCTCCCAATTAAGGAAGGGCAATCTATATCAACCCCAAAGGAGGATATAGTCATATTATATTCTAGATTTTTCTTTATACTCCTGCTATTCTCTCTTATCAATTAACTGAAATGGCTTATCTATATCATGATCTTTTCTTAAATCACTTACCAGATCATTAACTAATTCACCTGAAGATCTAGTCTTGATTACTCCACTAATTTCTTTTTTATATCAGCTGCTGTCTTTAATTCCCCGGCACTTGGTTGCTTACCAAATAAATCTTCATAGGCCTTAACAAATTGATCTAAGAAATTATCAACCGTTGTTCCCTCTTCTGTTACATCTTCCACTTTATCTACAACATTATAAGCAACTTTTAAAACTTTTCTTTTATTATACTTATTATCTATAAACCACATAGCCCCAAAACAAATACCATAAACAATAACTTGGCCAATCCCGCTATTAACAAACCCTAATACATTAGCAATATTCATGTTTAATCATCCTCTCAATTTTTTTAGTTGTCATATTCTACAACAACTTTCAATTCTTCCTTGCCTAGCCTAGACATTAGATCCTCAAAAGCATCTCTACTGCTCCAAACTGCATTCTTGCCTTTTCCTTTGCCAACCAAAATACAACCTCTAGTATTCTTAGGATAATTACCTATATGGATCTGAACTGCACTCCGATTAAATACTTCCTCTAACTGGATCACATCATAATTCCACCTACTAGACCCTCTCTTTCTAATGAAAGCATTATATTCTCCTGGAGGGATACAAGACTCATTAGCTTTGTTCTGTCTCCACGGCGGTTCGAGAGTATGGCCAATTTTCTCTCCATCAACATAAATCTCACCCAATGTAGCTTCACCTGTTTCTTCTTTACGAATTACTCTAATCTCATTCACTTAATCACCTCCTTTCAAAAAATAAAAAAGACACCTTCCGGTATCTAAAGCATTTTAGCTATTAATTGTATTAAAGCAACTACTGAGCTTCCTCCCAAAACCCCAGCAATAACCTTCCATTTTTGAATATTATATTCTCTTTCTTTATCATCTCGTTTAAGAAATTCTTCGATCAATTTCTTGTTTTGCTCCATAACCATTTTTCTAAAACCGCCATTCCCCAAGGCTTCTAATTGCTCTTTAATTTTACGAATATCAGATTTATCCTCTTCCTGATTTGCCGTTAGTTTCTCTATAGCATCTTTGTTTGCTTGTATTAGATCCATATGTTTCAAACATCTACCTGATTTATAGCCATCCTCTTTCAATTTTATCCCTCCCCTTAAGCACAAACTTTTAATTATTTAATAGCCTGTCTTTTCATTCTCATTTTTATTGTATGAGTCCCTTCATAATCATGAGCATTAGTTACTTCCAAACGTATTCTTGTGGAATTCTCGGTAACCAAAGTCGCTCCAAATGTACAGGGTACAATTACTCCGTTTTCAAAAAGTTCTACTGCAATGGAATATCTAGACCCAAGATCCCCAAATTTTTCTTTCCAAGTACCATTTACATCTTGTATGCCTACTAAAGTACCGCCCACTAAAGTATTTAATTGATTGTGCTGAAATTTAACATCAATAACTCCTTCGCCATCAGAATATATAACTATGTCTACCTCAACTTCATTATAGCCATCTTGGGTAAAAGGTGTGGCAATAAGTGTGCCGGATGATACTGAATTAGCCACAGCATAACTAATATTAAGATTGCCATAACTAATTATCCCTCCAGCTGTAACATTTCCGGCAAATGTTCCTGTAGCTGCTTGCAATTCACCTCCAAAATAAGCATTACCCCCGGTATCTATTTTAAATTGATCATTTTTACTTCTTAATCCTTGAGAGTCAAGTATAACCCCGCCTTGACCGGCTGTTCCTGATTTATTGTTGAAATTATGCTGGTCTTTTGAGTAATTTTCTGAGGTTTTATCAGCATTATCAGCAGGTTTTCCTGTCCCTGTAACATTATGCCAATCAGCAGTTTTAGCAGCTTGACTTACATCTCCTGCATCTGGAGCAACAGAACCGTTAAGCTGTAATTTCCCATTATTTACAATGATACCTTCTTCGCTTATTATCACATCGCCTTTCCCAGCTCCGATTACACTCTGAGAATCCACAAAAGGTGCATCTGACTTGTACCAGCTATAGATTGAATCTTCATCAACTACCTCAGGAACTATCATTAATTCATCAATCTTATATCCTGCATTAACCTGCAAGTCTCCATTTGCATCTATATTAATCCAACTAACATCAATTTCAACATTCAGAATTTCTTGTTGATATCCAGGAATACCCCAGACACTCCATAACTCAATAATTCTCCAGCTAAACACTCTGCCATCTGACCTCTTGGCTACATAGACCCAATCTGAACCATCCCAGAAATAAAATACAATTGTATAATCATTAGTGAATCCAAGAGGAACAGACATTGAGCTAGTCTGCAAATCTAGAGCTTTCCCAAATTTTCCTTCTATAAGCTGATAGCTAGAATCTGAAAATTGAGCTTGTACTCCATCAGTGCTTAGAAAACTTCTATCAAAGTGGAATAACTGGGCTGCATTTGGCTTTCTCATAGGAATCTGCTGACCTACTATCAATTTTTCTGTACTCAATGCACCATCTTCAACTACTGTGTCCCCTGTAATCACAATTCTATTCCCTTGAATCTTCACGCTTTCAGGAGATAAGTTAATTTGAGATATTAATTCATCTTTCACTACTCTTAGTTGGATCTGATTTAACATCTGCTTAATAGCTGAATATTGATTGGCATCTTCTGGATCACTCTCTAACACACTAACTATATTAAGGATAGATTCGGCAGTCTGCTTGATTGAACTGAATTGAGCAGGATCATCATTATCACTATTAAGAGTTAATAGCATATTAGATATTTCTTCTTCATTTTCTGTAATTGAGCTTGTATTCTCTATCCCTTCTGGGAACACTTCATCTCTGGCCAAATTCCAAGCATCCTTATTAGCCTGGACTACATCAGCTTCACTCTTAGCATAGTCTATATCTTGAGATAATTCTGGATTAAGTTGCTGTTTTTCAATGAATCCAGCTATAGCCGAAACTTCTTCTGTAAAATCGCTATAATTCTTATCAACATCATAACTTCTAGCTTTGATATAATATCTATTACCAGTAGTCAATTTATTAAGATACCATTGAGTCCCCTGCCCTTTTCTAATCAAAGTCTTGCTACTTGCTTCAAACCCACTACTAGTACCGATGTGAATTTCTACACCAGTAGCTCGGCTATTAGTATAAGGATTGACATACACTAATAGACCTGGTTGAGCAGGCAAAACTCTAAGCCCTTGAGGTACAGTCAATTCCAACTCATCACTATCTGACTTCTCTTCATCTCCTACAAGTGCATCATAGAGAGACTTACGAGGATTATTGAGATGCAACTCTATCTCAATTCCTTTGTCGTTATAAATTCTTTTTTCTTGCATGATTCTAGCAGTAGTAACTATTTGTGATTCTGGATCTACTACCTTAACTGTATCTCCGATAGCAAAGTATGGTTCATTCTCTTTCGGAAATATAGCTTGTACTTTGAATTCAGATATCGGAGTCTTGTGAGCATTGATATAAGTTTGAGCTTTTTGTTCTAGATCTTGCTTATCCACTGCATCAAACTCAAGAGTCTTAGGATAATGGCCATATCTACCTATGCTGGTATCGTCTTTTCTTTTAACATAAGGTCGATTAATTCCATCCCCTGGTCCGTATGCATGGAGCAAATTACATAGCTTGCTATCATCTTCACCAAGAGATTCTACATTAATGTTAGTACCATTCCGTAATACGAAATCGTTAGTCCTGTCTTCTCCTAGTTTTTCTGCTAGATTAAGTTTTCCATCAACTACCTCAAACTCCCAGCCTGCTTGATTGCAAGCTGGTACCAACAGCTCTAATGCATTACTATTATCAGCAGATATATTCTTAACTTTCTTTCCAGTGCTAATAGGGATAATGCCTTCTTGTACTTCTGCTGTAGTCCTAGCAATAATTTCTAATGCAAAAGCTATTGGGGTGACTCCTACGGGTTGACCTTGGTTATCGGCGCTTGTAGTATCATCTGTATATAGATTAATTCTTATATCTACATATCTATCAGTTATACCAGAAAGAGCGACTCCTAATTGGTCTGTTAATGCTCCCACAACTTCTGCTGACCAAGTACCCATATTAGATGTATCATTACCAGTGCGGTATTGAATAGTACTGGATACAGGGTCAGAATTATCACTTACCCATCTGGCTCTATCCCATTTCTCAAAGTTTTCTATATTATTAGAATCAAACCTAAGAGTAATATAACCATCTGAATAATACTGGCCATTCTCATCTTTCTGCAAAATAACCTTACCTGGCAGAGTATCTAAATCAACTTGATAAGTCTCAATAGCATCCTGCCACTCTGATTGATATTTGACTCTTAGAGTTTCCCATCCTTTGAGAATATTCCTTGCAAAGTCAGCTAAATCTACATTTTGATAAACTAGGCCATATTGAGCAGGACAGATATTGCTTTCTAGTAATATTTCCTCAGTCATAGCTTTCAGAGTGACAACCTGGTCGCCTTGCTCTTTCTTTGTGATCTTTCCTGTGATCACTCGGTCACCTTTGATAATTCTAATTAATTCTGCTAATTTGACTGATTCTAACTTTGTGTCATTCTTAGGAATATTAATCTGCATAGAACTAGCTTCATTAATCTTTGATTCAAATTTCCAACCTGCATGGCGATCAAAGATAGCTAGTAGATTTCTGTCCTTATCTAATAACCTTAGTTGTTGCACTATTTCACCTCCTCAAATAAAAATAACACTCCTTTTAGAAGTGTCGCAATATTACTCTATTGTGCTATATCAGTTTTGTAATCAGTAAAATGATAAGAAACCACAAAAATAGTGATAGCGGCAAGAATCTTATCCACTTCATTATATGATTCCTTTTTCTTGCCAATCTTTGAAGTGATTATACCAACCTAGTTTATCATCAGGATCTTTTGCCTTTAATTTTTCTAAAGTTACAGGTAATTCTACTGAAAAATTATCAATAAAAAAACTAATTGGCGCTAATGTTTTTCCGTTAACTTCAAAAGCATCTTCATGGATATCATCTTTGTTTTTCCAACTATTTTCTATGATTTCAAAGTTGTCTCTTATCCATTGTTCCATCTTTTACACCTCCGAATATAGCATACTAATATCAAGTCTTTTAGCTGCAGTAGTATAATTGCCAGCGACAATTCTTATTCCTTTTATTTGTAATTTTTCTTTCTTCATTTTAATAAAATTCGTTGTCCCTACTTGCTCAAATATACCGTTATGACTACAAGTACCTGGTGTTATTTCACTCCCAAAATAATCTGGTGATAATGGAAAAGTATACAGTTCCCATGTGGCACCATTCCAGAACTCTAAACGAAAACGCAAAGGTGTTGTACTTTCTTCAAAATAAGCTGTTATATCATGAACTATTACTTCTTTTTTTATCGAAGCAACAATTTCTTCTGTCGAAGTGGCCAAATCACCACTCCGACTAGCCATCTTTGTTGACTCAATCTGACCATTTTGCGACACTTCCATTCTCGGCTTCCCTACATCTTCATCGGGCAAGACTCCTGGAGGATACCAAAGACCAGAGTTTTTGTTATATTCGTAACCTGCCACAATACCAAGAAACTCTTCTTTCCCATCTCTGGTTTGAGCAATTGTAGTCATTCTTCTACCATCGCCATCTAAGTTAAGAGTCTCAGTAAAATTTTGTCCCATAATATCACCTCTATATCCATTTATTTTTGTAAGATAGCACTAAACTCATATCAACACTATTCTCACATCTAAATTCTATATCATTTCTTCCTGCTTCTAGCTTGAAACTATCAAGCAAGAACTCATCATTAACTATACTCAAAGCATTACTGCCATTCTTGGTGACTATCATTCTCTCGCAATCAATTATAACTTCATCACCAGCTCCAAAATTACCATTAAGAATGATTATATTGCCATTCTCTAAATTCGCGATTATAGGGTCTGTGGTAGTAGCAGAATTGAAATTAATAGTCAGAGTAGGATTAATCGCTATATTACCATCATTAACCACTTGAAAATTGTGTAGTATATTATTGATTGCTTCTCCTCTGGTTTCTCCCGATGAATAGAAGAATGGGTCAACTGCTAGAAATTCAAATTCTAACTTGACCCATTTGTCGAGAGGATGCCAATTCTTAGAATTGGAATTGATATATCCCGATATATACCTATCTATATCTTTATTACGATATACCTTAATTGGTTCATGTTGAAGGAAATTGTACAACTCATCAACCTCTGCTCTTAATAGCTCAGAATCAGTAGTATTAATCATTGCACCTTTAATCTCAAATGACCTAGCATTGTATTTGCTCCCTTGATACTCTTCTCCATCTTTGCTGACTAATTCTTGACTCTTGATAGATTTTGTTGACTCGATCTCATTCAAGGAGAAGTATCTATTGAGTATCATTTCTTCATTCTTGCTATTAATCAACTTAATCATTGACCTCTGCCTCTCTTTCCATCGCCAATAGCAGTTGCTATAGCTGATTCTATATCGCTTACAGAAGCACTTGCTATAGATTGACTACTGTTAGATTGAGATTCTACATTCAAATTCTCTATTCTAACACTCACATCATAGCCACCAGCTCCAGCTATAGCTAATCCATTTTGACTCATTGCTACAAGTTGATTATAGATTCTTTCATTAATATTAAGCAAACTTGGGAAATTAGCAAGTGGGGTTAATAAGTCTGTGAAGAGATCTCTAGTAGACCCTGTAATTTCAGAGATTTGAGAACCTCCAGAACTACTACTTGTATCACCAACCCCTAAATCTATACTCAAATCATTACCAATTTCCTGTAATCCAGTATAGAAGTCCCCAGCCACATTGCTTATCTGATCGTACAATGTTTTGATTGCTTCTCTCTCGCTATCATCAAGGACTTGGTCTTTTGTAGCTTCATAAATTGTACCTGTCAACTTTTTCATTAACGGTTGGATAGCTTGTGATTCTAAGAATCCTTCTTTGAGATTGCTAAGGATAGTCTCTTTAAGAGAACTCCCAAAGCTACTAAGGAAAGATGTATAGCTATCAGCTGAAAAAGCACTATTTAGTCCATTACTTACATTAGAAAAAATATCCTGTAATTTAGGAACTATTTCTTCCTCGATTTTTTTAATCTGCTCGTCGAAAGCTTCTTTGAATTCGGGGAAATTTAGCACTTCGGCCCAATCGTCAGAATGAAACCATCCTCCATCTTTGATTTTCTTTGTAACAGTTTCTATGTCATCATCTACCAAATCCGCTAAGCTTGGGAGATTCAAATCAAAATCACCGACTAGATCTCCCGCTAAATCTTGATATTCTTCTTTCAGAAGCCCGACTTGCTTATTCCAATTAGCGGCAGATGTTTCCCCTCCGAAAATTCTGTCTCCCAGCCTACTTATTTCATCCCAAACTTTGAGATTCGTTTCCGCAGCAAATTCGCCAAGCTCAGGACTTCCAACAATTGTCCCAACCGCTGATCCGATTGCTTTCCATGTCCCTTCAGTGCTTTTCCCAAATTTTTGGAAATTATCAACTAAATTTGATATATCAGCATTAGCCAACTTGTCTAATTCTTCGTTAGTAGTGCTCAATGATTCGTTGATAGAATCAATAGCCATTTTCCAGGTTGATTGAATTAGATCTGCTTTGCTTAAGTTACCTTCTTCTAATCTGTCTAAGAATCCATCCCAAGCTGATTGTTGTTGCTCGATCTCGCCTTTCTCTATTTCTGTTATCTTTTCTCTGGTGCTTATCCATTCATCAGAATATTCCTTATACTCTGATAATCTGGATTGAAGATATTTTTTATAATCTTCAGCACTGATTTTATTTTGCTTGTAATCATATTTCATTCGATTATCAAGTAGTTTTTTCTTCTTTTCTGCTGCCTTTTGTCCTACTTCAATTTCAGCTTGGTATGCTTCAGATTCAGCTTTGATTCTTTCTGAATTCTTTTTCTCACGCTGTTTTCTCAATTTATTGTCATGTTCTACTCTAGTTTTAAATTCTTCCTTTAGGTATTTTTCTTTTACTTCTTTTTCTTTAAGGTCGTAAAGTTCATTTATTGCTAAAAGAGTTCGGTTTAGTTCTTCTTCTGTGGCCTTTTCTTCTTTAGCTTGATCTTTGGCATCTTGAATTGCTTTTTCTCTAGATTGTTTTATCTGTTCTAGTTCCTTGGTTTGACCTTCTTTTTTCTCAAGAAGTATTTTGTCTTGATATTCTTTTTCTAATGCTAATAACTTTTTTTGAGTTTCTTTTTGATTTTTGACTTTTTTGTCATTACTTGATCTATCAGAAGTTCCTTCTTCTACATTTTTTGACTTCTTCATGATTTCATTCATTTTATTAACTGCTTCTGATGGAGAAATTAGACCATTTTGCATACTATTCATAAGCTTATCTAATTCGCTTAATTTATCTTTTGTTTCATCAATGCTTTTGATAGTTTTGTTCTCGAACATCTTTTCTTCATTTAATTGGTCTTTCATTTTTATTACTTCTTGGATACTCTCCATGAAAACAGAAAAAGATTCTGCTTGACCTCGATCGGCAAGTTTTAATTTTAATTTATCTTGAAAATCTTTGCTATTAACTTTCTCTAATATTTCATCAAAAGATATATTCTTATCGAATTCCTCTCCTATCATTTCACTAGCTAATGAAAATTGTTCTCTTACATATTTAATCTGAGAATCTATTGCTCTTTCTAATTCTTTTGCATTTCTTTCAAAAGCTGGAGCATTTCTTTCAAGTCTCTGTTCTTTTTCTTTTAGTTCATTCTGCTTTTTCTTTACTTTTGCCAACATCCATTCCAGGTTGACTTTTTTTGCAAGTTCTTTGACATTAACTTTAAGAGCCCCAGTTTCTGAGTCAATTCCCTCGATGAATTCTGGATATTTCATTGCTAATCTCTCTGTTATAACGCTTAATCTTTCTTTCTCTTCTCGATTCAGCTTCTCTTTTTCGGTTAAATCCTCATATTCACCTACTAAATCTTTAGTCTTTTTAAGAGCTTTTTGAGTCTCTTCCTCTGTGATCTTTAACCAATCGCATAGGGCTATAAATCCAGCAAGTGCAGCGCCACCAACCGCTAAAGGAGCAAAAGCACCAGATAATCCTGCGATAACAGGAATAAGTATAGAAGCTGCCGTTGTGATCTCTCCAAGGACAATAGCAACTGGTCCTAATGCTGCAGATACTCCCGCGCCTTTGATTATCAATTCTTTTGTACTTTCATCTAACTCATTGAATTCCCCGACTGTTTCTGCTACGACTTCTTTGATATTAGTCATAATTGGTTCTAATTCTTGCCCCATTTCAGCAAAGGATTGCTTCAATCTATAATTAGCTTCTGCGCTTTCTACTAACTCTTTATTGTTTCTTCTGTAGCTTTCATATACATCTGCTAATCCTGTTTTGGCAAGTGTTTGAAGAACATAATTTTGCTCTTCCCCGTTTTTGATGGCTTCCTGTAACCCTTTATTGAAAACATCTAATCGAATCCCAGATCTTTCAAGTAATTCTCCGAATTGTCCAACTGCATTACCAGTTGCAAGAGTTTCCTGCAATCCATCAGCTATACTTTCAAACTTCAAA
>NZ_KB900623.1:0-46233 GCF_000379025.1 Orenia marismortui DSM 5156 | reverse complement strand
TAAGATATCATCTGGAATATTGGCCATCTCTAAATCGCCAGAATAACCGTTATTAGTAGTATAGATAAAGTAACGAGTATCGTCTGCATAAAATTCTGTCTTATCCCCTTCAGGATCCATCGACAAATTGACTGCCCCGGGTACTTTTCGAGGAACTCCATATCCTGTTGTTCCATCTACTACATCTTGAGCAGCTCCCATAGTCGCTCCGGTAGTTCCTGTATCAGCAAAAGTAACATCTAACGTAGTATCATTAGCCTGTGACACTTTTGTAGCCAAATAGACATTTCCTGCATCATGCCAAGCCCTAAAAGTTCCAGAAATTATATCGTCATCATTCAAGATGTTAACAATTGCAGATGCTACCTTCGATACATTCGTGTGAGTTTCAGAGGCAAGAGGAACTACAACACCAGCAGGAGAATCAACCCCTAGCAAAGTATCTGCTGTTACTGTTAACCCAATTTCTCCATCTGTACTTGGTGGATCAGTCACCTTTATCTTGATCGTCTGCGATACTCCGATTGGGGCTATATGCACATTTTTAAGACCAAATTTAACTTTATTTTGACTCATAATTTATTCCTCCTTAAATTAATTGAATTTCATACACAATTTGAATCATATCCTCTTTTTCAATATCAGTTTCTCGCTTACCATAAGATAAACCTAATTCCTTTAACTTGCCTTCTATCGCTTCCTCGGTTGGAGGATGTTTGATAGTATTGTAATACTCTATACTACAGTCAGTTATCTTCTTGTAGTTAGTATTGTCGGCATATAGATCATCATTATCATCTTCAAGGACTACTGCAAAAGGCGGAGAAGTTGGCTCTTTGAATTTTCTATAGGCACATTGTAAGCCTAGTGATTTTATAGCATTAATCAAATCTAAGTAAGTCATTTAATCACCTACCTAACATATCTAAAACCTTGAAAACCTTTCATTTTCACAGGTTCTATTTCGTGAAACTCGCCACTTCTAATTATATAATTTCCTGCTTTCCATACTCTGCCTGTTGTCTGGCACACAAACCTATTTTTATGAGCTAAATCTGCTATAAGGTGATATCCACGAATATAGCCATCATATACCACAAAACACTTATCTCCTGCTTGAGCTTTCCTAGGGAGACCTCTATCCCCTAGGAAATAGTTAAGTAATAATTCTTTTTCCTCTACTTCTTTACATTCTTCTAACCATTTTTTCCAATTTTCACTCTTAGGTATCGTTATAGCTATATCCATCTACTCCCCACCTTTTTTAATGACTTCCTCAACCCTCTGCTCAAATAGTTCACTATATTTTTTCTCTACAGGTTCTATATGTTTTTGCCCTGGTGTTCTTGAACCATCCCTATTCAAGTGACCATCCTCCAAAAGATGTGTCAACTGAGGTTTTTCCTTATTGTAGACTGTGTGACCTACTTCATCACCTCGACCAGTTTTCTTCCTACTCCAACCATCTGCATAATGCTCGCCATCGTTATCACTACGAGGAGAAGTCTGCTTTAGCTCATTTTTAGCCTCATTAGCAGTTTTTTTAGCTTCTTTTTCTATACCTTGTGAGACGTCATTAGTATAAGTCTTAACTTCTTCAACAATTGCATCTGCTAGATCATCAACACTAACTGTTCGAGCCATTTAATTCACCACTCTTCTCAGCTTTGATAATAAACCACATTCCATCATCATTTAGGCTATCAGTATCTTTAATATCAAAAATCTCTTTATCTTTATAGATGATTCTAAATTTTACAGTGTCAACTTCTTCTAAGAAAGTAACATATCTAATCTTAAATTTAATAGTCTTTTCTTCTCCTATTTGTGCAGCTGCATAATACTCTGAACCAAAAAGTTCTAATCTCTGACCCCAGATAATTCTCCAATCTACCCAATCCTCAACTTGATTCTCCCACTCATCAGTTGTTATGGTTTTCTTTTGAATGATTATCTTTCTACGTGGCTTAGTAGCTAAATCTTTCATAACTTCTTTTTTAGATTTAATCATTATGCATCATCCTCTGGCAGTAGATCTACACCAGTTTTAAGTTGCAATCTTAATAATTCTCTTTGATAGTTCTCTTCAAAAATCTCACTCGCATTATTATACACATATCTCACTCTATCAAAAAGCAATGACTTAGCTTGATTATCTAGTGTATAATCTAATTCCACACCCATTAACTGATTAATCCAGTCTTTACTTCTGTTAATTATTCCTTGGATTGCATCATTCTCATCATCCCAGGTCACTTTGAGATATTCTTTGATTTCCTCTAACTCTGTCATTTCACCACCTACTTAATTAAAAAGAGACTGGAATCAACCAGCCTCTTAATTATTTATAATTATGATTTAGTAACAGTTACAGTATAAGTCTCAGTTTCTGCTCCAAGAGTGACTGTAATTGTAACAGTATTATCTCCAGAAGCCCAAGTGGCAGCAGAACCATTGTCCACAGCAGTTCCATCAACATCAATTTCAACTGTAGCTTCACCATCAATAGGTGTAGCAGTAATAGTATTAGTGGCGTCAGTAGTTGCAGCAGTATAGTAGTGAGTAGACTTATTGAATGTTGGATCTAAATCCAAACTACCAATGCTTAAGTCAGCTAATCTTGCATCACCAATATTGACTACTTCCACCTGGTCAATATAAGATTGTAGATTGGCAATATCAAATCTCTTGAATGATACACTGTCAAGAGGCTTTCCGTTACCATAAAGCTTAGTTAAATACACTCTTTCATCTTCTAAGAAACGATATTCATCAGAATATTCAATTCTGCCACCCTTTGAAGTTCCTAAGGCCATGAAATAACGATTTCCAATACCGATTACAATTTCCCCTTCAGGTATATGAACTGATTGAATAGGATTTGTTGGAAATGGGAAAACGTTATTAACATAAGTACCATCTTCTCTTTTCATTGAAGTAGCTGGCATAATCTTTCTAAAATAATCAACCGGATTGACTAATAATAATACCTGGCTAATCTTTCTGTTTAATCCATTCGGAGATTTTGACAAATCAGCAAGGATATTACCATATGAAACTGTATCAATCTTATTAAGAGGGTTGATAGGCAACAATTGAAAACCATCTGCTGGATCTAGTGCAGAATTAGGATCTTTTCTCATTCCAACAGGCTCTTCTAAACCAGTACCATTAATAATTCCATCTTCAAGTCCATTTGCAATAGCTTCAGATAAAATAGTTCTAACATATCTATCTAACCATTGTGGACCTAAATCAATCATAGATTTAGAAACTGGAATAAACGCAGAAAGTTTTTTCTGGCTTAAATCCATTTCTTTAAATCCACCAGTTAATTCTTTTACTATTTCTGATGTTAATTTCCCCCATTGTCCAAGTTGTCTACCTTGTTCATTAACAATCATTTTAACAAGTACACTTGTTGGCATGAAATTAATTGCATCTAATAAAGGATGTTCTTCTGTTAAATCTTCAAACACTGATTCAATAACAGTTTCAGGTAATACTAAATCCATATCAGCTTCAGCAATAGCTTGTTTTGGATTTGAAGAACCCATTACTTCGCCGAATGCTTGATAAAATTTAGTCTCGTTGCTAGTTAAGGCTCTAACCCCTCTTCCAACTAATACTTGGTTGTCAGCCGCTTGAACTAAACCTTTTGCTTCTGCCATAACTGCTTCTTGAAGGATATCAGTATATTCTGTAAATGCTTGAGCAAAAGCTTTTTCATCACCATCTTTCATAGCTTGGTTTAACCTATTAGCTATTTCTGCTTTCTGTTGTAAAACTTTATCCATGTTTTTCATAATTAATCTTCCTCCTTATTGACGAATAACGCCATAAATAAATTTTTTGTTTTATTTTCTTGCGGTTCTGGGTCATTATTATCATTAGGAATAGGCTTAGGATCAGGTTTTGGTTCTGCCTCTTTTGGCTTCTGGGATAATTGTTTAATTTGTGCAGATAAAGCCCTGCTATAACTTAACTGTTGCTCTAATGTCTTATTAGCTTTTTGTAACAACTGTTTAGCTTCTGTTAAATCAGCTTCTTCAGCTATTACTTCATCTGCTAAACCATAGTCCAAGCACTCTTGAGCAGTAAGCCAAGTTTCATTATCTAATAACTCGATAAGTTCCTCTTCACTTATTTTACCACCTGATTTCTCAAGGTAAGCTTGTCTATTACCTTCCATTAATTTATCTAAGTCATCAGCTGCTTTTCTTAGCTGATTAGCATTGCCAGCTACAACATCCCACATATTATGAATCATCTGCATAGTGTTAGAATACATTTTAACCTCATCGCAACCTGTCAAAATAAAAGATGCTGCTGAGCATGCAAACCCATCTACAATCGCTATAACTTTAGCAGAGTGTCTTAAAAGTTGACTTCTAATAGCCATTGCTTCATATACAGAACCACCATAACTGTTTACATATAAATTTATTTGCTTAACATCTGGATATTTAGCTAATTGCTCTCTAAAATAATTAGCAGATGTTTCACTTTCTGTCATGCTCCAAGTCCAATAATCAAAAGTATCTCCTTGGATATCATCATAAATATACATATCTAACTCTTCTGGATTATCTGCCACTTGTTTAAGTTGCCATAATCTCTTCTTCATCTAATCATCTCCTCTAATTCGCTTTTCTATCTCTTCATAATTTTTGGTCATAAAACGCTTTGTACTCCATTCAGTTTCAAGTGGTTCCATTCCAAGTAATTTTAAACAATCATCAACTGTATAAGCTCCAATTCTCAAAAGTATTTCAAGTGATCCAGCTATATCTTTAATATTAACTGCTTTGATCATTGAAGTGTTCAATTTCATATATGTTCTATTTAGATAATCTTTTCTGCCGTATAGCTTACGATTTATTTCATCAGTAATAAGTTCAGCTATAGGATTAACGCAAAAAGTAAGAAAATAATCGATTAACTTTTCAATATCTGCTATCTCTCCTTTGATTAGCTGTGGTGGTATTTGAAAAGCTATAGCAACAAAATCAAAAATATCATTAATGAATGATCTTATTTCTTTGTTGTCAGCTCCACCTTTTACTCCAATATTACTAGAAAACTCTTCTGCTTCAATTCCGTTCGTAAAAGGGATAACTGCTTCGCCTTCTGCTTCAAAAAACTTTTTAAATTTTTTCTCAAATAATTCTTTTAAATCTGATTGAGCTTTATCGGTTTGAGGATAATTAGTCGGCACATTTACACTCATCTTTCTTGAGTTGTTTTTCTTATAATTTTTTTGGCTAACTTCAATTAATTTAGAATAAGATCTATTCAAACCCTCAATCACATTTTGAATTTTGTCATTGTGTAATTCAAAATGAAACACGTCAGACTGAATATATGAATTTCTCAGCTGATAATTATCAATTACTATGTCGTGATAGATATAATCTTTGAAAGCAAATTTTTCAACAGCAAAATCGTCAGCTACATAGAAATCATAACCTTGCTGTATTACTAAGCACTCATTATTGCGAACCAGTTTAGCTACTACATCACGCCAAAACTTACTTGCTGATTTATTAGGGTTTGGTTCCACATTGAAAAGATAATAATTATTTTTCTTGACCTCTTTACCATTCTCGAAAGTTTGGAACTCACTTCTGGATACTGCATTAGCAATTAGATTAATACTGGCCTGCACAGCTAATTCCTTAAAGAATACTTCTCCTGCCAATTCTCCTACATAAGCATCAAGCCCCAATGTTCCAGTGTCTTTATTGAATAAACCAAAAAACCAATCCCATACCGCCATAATTCACCCCCTCCAAATAAAAATAACACCTAATTAATAGGTGTAAACATCTAAACTCATAAAGTTATTATTCTGTTCTTGTAATTCATCATCTTGAGTTAAAGCATGAATAAAACCAAAGAAACCATCAGTTTTTCTAGTCTTTGGTTCAATCTTTAAATAAGTTGTATTACCTTTTTTATCAACCTCAATACAAGTGTTATTTGTATACCACCTCATAGTTGGATTATCTCCAAATACTAAAGTTTCTTCTGAAAATATATTTTCAACAAGAGGAGCCACTTTAGCATGAGTTATTGGACCACTACGCACTTCTTGAAGAGGCAATCCTAACTCTGTAAACTTAGACTTTAATAAGCTCGCTCTGTAACTATCACAGACTATATTTTTTATATTGTATAGTTTGGCTTGCTCTAAAAACCAATTAGCCATATCTTCAGCACTGATTGCATCCCTTCTTATGATTGTAATCAGTCCACGATCTACCATCTCCTGAACTGGAAATTTAATAGGTCTACTTTCTATTTCTAGAGCTTTGTGGCATACAAAGGTATGTTCAATATAATATCTCTTGCCTTGATATTTGAATAATAGTCCACAAGAGGCAAAGTCAGTTGTACGAGCATAATCTATTGCCCCAATACACTCTAACCCTTTTAACTTCTCATAAGGAATTGGCTGCTTAGTAGCCATTATCTTTTCCCAAGGAGCTACCACTGTAAAGTTATCTTGAGCAGGAAGATTACACCTCTTCGTTAAAAAGTCTTGAGCTTTATGAGGTTGATACTTCATCTTGGTCATATCCTTCTCTATTTCTTTCCTCAAATTAGGGAAATAAGGTAATGAAGGATTAGCTTTGACCATTGCATCAATATTCTGTGCCTCCTCTTTCTCATCGAGCTTATATATCAAAGGTAGTAAACCAAGGTCTTTAATTTCTCCACTTAATACTTTTTTTGCAAGTTCTTTCATATCATCAAGAACTCCACCCCTAACATAACCATCTGTAGTTATATAGAAGGTTCTGGAATGTTTCCTTTTACCAAATCCGCTAGTGAAAACTTTTATACTTTCATAATCTTCATACTCGTGTATCTCATCAAAAATCAAACAAGCTGACCTTTTGCCATCCTTGGTACGAGCATTAGAAGTATTGTATTTAATGTAAGACTTAGTTTTGAGATTAGTTATTTTTTCTTTAGTTTTGTAGAAGAAATGCTTAGACTTTTCCCAAGTATCTTCAAGCACATTATACACATCGTCAAATGAAGTTTTGGCTTGGTCTTCATTATTGGCGACAATATCTACATTGTAACCCTTAATCCCATGATAATGAGTAGTGAAATACCAGACCAATGGGGATACAAATCCATTCTTGCCGTTCCCTCTTGCTACCATTAGAAATATTTCATCAAATACAACTGTATCATCTGATTTATAATAACAATGAGTTAGTGCTAAAACAAAAAGCTCCCAGTCAAGGAGCTTAAAAGGGAAATACTTTTCTATTAACTCTATAGCTTTCTTTATCATATCATCTTTTATAATTACGTCTGGATTATCTAGCTTTGATTCTATATAATTCATAGCCTGCTTGATTTCCTTAGAAGATACTCTTTTCCCACTTCTAATTTTCTGAATATATTCATCAATATATTTGTGGTATTTGTAAGCCATCTACATTACTCACCACCTCCACAATCAAAATTTTATTCTTACATTTCTGTTGGTATGTCTGAACTTTCTTGAGGGCTAGGCTTAATACCAAGATCATTTAATATCTTTAACATTTGACCATTTGTTTTGTGTAAATTAGTAACACTATCATTCTTTTTATAGCCAAATTGATTTTCTCCATTTTGGTATTTAATGCTAACACCTTTCTCCCTAATGTCAGCTATAAGCTCATTTTTAATATCCCACAAAGCCATATAATCTTCAATTAAATCTAAAAAATGTTCACCATGAACTCCATTTCGCTCTAACTTGTCAATTAGATCTTGTCTAATTTCTTCTCTTTTTGACACTACACCCCACCCCCCCACACCTCATGTGAGATTTTTGATTTATTTCTTTTGTCGTGTCCCCCTCTCCGGTCCCCTGTTTTCTCAGGGATTTTCATTTTTTAGACCCGGGGGTGTTATTTATTCAAGCTTTGGTTCTATCTTCCCACCACATTTATCACATTTATTCTTATACACCTTCCAGTTCTCGTTGCTTTGTTCCTCGTTTATTGGAGCACCAGCACCACAATCCTCACAAACCATCTTAACTTCCATTCTTCAATCACCATCTTTCCTCTGTAATATATTCCTTCTGACCAGCTCTATACTTCTTAAGCTTCTCTGGATGCTCTTCATTATGACAAGCATTACAAAGAGAAATTAAATTACTTAATACCAAAGCCAATAAAGGAAACTCTCTTAAATGCTTGATATGATGAACACAATCAGCTTTAGAATATCTCCCTTCTTCTTTACACTTCTGACACTCGTGATTGTCTCTGATCAATACTTGCTTTCTAACTGCTTGCCAAATTGCACTCTTATAAAACTTTCTTACATCACTAGCTTTAATTGCTTCCAATAATTCTTTAGGAAGATTAATAATATCACCTTCTTCTAGCAACCTCTTCTACATCTACACTTAATCCAATAATACTTTTACAGTTACTAATCGACTTTGTAACTTTATTTTTTATTATTTCTAAATCTATATCTTCTTTCTGCATCTCTAGATCTACTATCATTAAATTACATAACAGATCATTGGCCAATTCTTCTTTATTTAATTCTTTAATACTCATATTTATCACCTCATAAAAATAAAAAGCACCCAGCTCCTGCCGAGTGCTTCTCTCGATATATACTCTTGTATGTCATATGAGATATAAAAACATATACCCCATACACTTGCGTATAAACTCAATATTCCTTATATAGATTATAGCACAGATTTTAAATTTTTTACTTCAACTTCACTTCAAAAGTACTTCACATTTACTTCATGTTATATTATACTCATGATCTCTCCAAATAAAAGTTGTAATCCTTTCTGCTCTAACAACTCTAACGCCTTTACTCTCCTCCTGTATAAAGTAGCATCACTAATAGCCAATTCAATCTCTATCTTCCTGTTCTTATATTTCTTGAAGTATTTCAATTCAATTACCTTGGCCATTTCTTCTCCCACTTCTGGATCGTCTTTCCTTAACTCCTCTACATCTTCTTGAATTATCTTTCTTAATTCATCTGCTCTCTTAGCCCTGCAAAGCAAATCATCATTTCTTATTATATTATCCTCAACAATATTACTTTGATTATAACTAGCACTCACTCGACCAGGTGTAATTCTATAATATTTCTTACCAATCTTAGCTACATTCTTATCAGCTGAATAGTTACTCTTCAATCCATCATTAATCGTACATGCTCTTCTTCTCAACCTCTTGCTAGCCCTCTTCAAACTTCTATATGAATACAATACTTCTTCTACTTGTTCCACTTTACCCAGCCCCCTCTTAATGATATAATTAACTTGGTGGAGTTAATCGAGAGGACTGGTCCTAGTGGCTTGTCCTTTTTTTATTTTAATAACTAATCCCTTTTGAACTAGTCATCATATTGTTGTATTTTTTCTTCCTGTACAAAAAGTCATCTTCTGCTATAGTTCTGATATGTTCCTCTCTGGCATTGTAGCTGCATTTGTAGCAATGACCATATTCTTTCTTTAGGTCTATAAGCAATGTTTTGCAATCACATCTAGGACATTTTACTCTAGCCAACAACTTCATTTCTATACCTTGCAATTCACATATCTGCTTTATAGTTTTTAAATCCACTTCTCACCACTTCCTTTATGGTAATCATAATATCACTATCTTTCTGTGATAATATCATAATACTTTAATCTATCATAATGATACCTAACAGCACTTTCAGTCCAATCTAATTCTTCAGCAAGTTCCTGAATAGTAGGAGTTCTATAACCTTTTGTACACCAAGAAAATAACACTTCATATAATTTTATATTCTTCTTGGTCAATCCACCACGACTAGCCATGCTATGAGCTTTCTTGTAATTAATGCTCTGTATCACAGAATCACCCCTTTATTTCATTAGTGCTTACCAAGTTTCTTTTTAAAGTTCCCAAATAATCAAGCAATATCATCCATTTTCCTGTATTGCTATCAATTAAAGCTTGTTTACACTCACAAAACGGACAGATCACTGGGACTTTGATATTAAAATTAATTCCTTGTAACTTACAAATCTGTTTTGCTAATCCTAACTTCATGCTTTCACATCCTTAAAAAAGACTTATTTGTTTAGCTTCATTTAGTTCTTTTTTAATCTTTTCTTTAGCCCTTTCTATACTTATTTGAGCATTATTTTCTACTAATAATTTAGCTTTAACTTTGCACATCTTACATTCTACAGTTCTTATAGCTACTGGAATAAGTCCATAGAATTCATCATCTTCCTCTGAATCAAAGCTCCAATGTTCACCACAGATCGGACATGTCGGTAACTTCTCTATTGGCTCGAATTCTTCAGTAAGGAAATTCATTATTTCTTTTGATATTTCAAATTCCTCATTCACTATCAATCACATCCTCAACTACGCTTAGATAATCAACTAACATCATACCTTTGCCTTGCTTGATTCTATATTGTTCTTGGGCTACTACATCATAAGGAATTGATTTTCTTCCTCCTGACAACATGCCTTGCCAGTATCGATCTAAAACTTCATAAGGAAGATAATAAGTTTCATCACGAGTAACAAACTGAACTATCAAAAACCCTATTCCTCCATTTGATACCCAGCTAGTCAAATACAAGTACTGGTGTTCCTTTACGTTGCTAAGATCAAACCTAGTAGACACTTTGGTTTCTTTGGCATCAAAAGCTATTGGTATACAATCGTAAACGCCAATGTAATCAACTGTAGACTTTTTCTCGTAAAAACCATTAGTGATTCTACCGGTTCGGTCATTAATGTTTAATACCTTAACAGGTGTTGCAATCTTCTGCACCAGAGCTAAGCCCCGACGCAGATATTCTTTATTGGTTAATTCGATCTCTTCTTCTAATTNTTGGCCTCTCCCTCCATAATTAATAGCCATACTATTCACCTACTGCCTTAAGTGGCAAATTTGGTTGTAACACTGTTGTCTTCATCTTCTCCAAATCTTTTCTCCATGCTCCATACTTTTTGAAGTTACCTGGATTAGCTTGGACCTCATAACCATAAATCTTAATATCATAGTCAGATATATTCTGTTGGGCTTCTTCTGCTGCCTTTTGGCCTTTGATTTTCTTTCCATCTGATAACAAATACCAATCATCTGCCAATCTTCTTGGAAACCCTGCAGTTCCTTCTTTCTCTTCTAAGTGAACAGTCCTTAGTACATCATCAATTATCGCTTCTCTTGTCTTGATTTCTTTAGCTGCAGCCCATTTATCTTCTGCTACTGTAAGTATTAGATCGTAATCTATGAAGTTTTCTAGCTTACCCGGTACTTTGTTTATTTCCGCGTATATAGTTCTGCCCTTGCTATTTCTAGCCTTGTCTAAGAATTGATAACCTATTTCGATGTTGGCCAGATTAGGCATATTATTTTTTATAACTCTCTCTGCTACTTCTCTAACTTTTCCATCATCCTTCATATAATCGGCCACTTTAATCACCCCTCAATAATTTTTCTAATCTATCTAACTTCTTCTTTTTGACTTTATCTATAGGAATACCATCATTAGTCATTACCCTTAACTGTTCTAGCATAATTTCAACATCTGCCGCCTCTTCTATTATATTTTTTAAGAAATCACCATCTCGATTAACATGTTTAATGATAGCCTTATTTAGTTCTGAACACTCTTCTACTACTTGTAATAATTGAGACTCTATTCCCCATTTATCAATTGCTTTTTGGTATAAATCATTTTTCTCCAATTTCTTCGCCTCTTTCTCTCATAATCTTGCCAACATCTACATAACCATATCTTTGTCTTCTCTTGCTTCTCTTCCGCATTATCAGTACAAACAATATATTCAACAACAACCACGCTGCAATTATCTTAATTAACATGTTCTCACTCTCCTTTTGAGTTGAGCAGCTAGCCACCACACTAGCCACTCACTGTGCAAACCTGTTATTCCATGCTCTGAAACTATACTGTCCTTCGAGCCACCCAGTCCTGAAAGACGTAAAAGGATATGGGTAGCCACTTTCACAACGCCATCTTAAACTGACCTGTACCATCATCTACTAAAGTAATCCTATTCAATTTTTCGGATGGAATGCTACACTTAATGCAGTCTTGATCCTTATCGTTCTTGCCTGCACCCCACACTAAGTAAGGGCAATTTCTGTCACTTCTTGGATCAGAAGACCCTCGGCAACTTTTGCCTATGAAATCTTTAGTTTGGAAGTCGAAATTATATCTATATGAATTGTTGAAATACTTAATTTTTTGCTTATTGATCGGGCAAATAACATAAGTCTCATATCCTTCTTTGGTTTTTATTGGATAAAAATCAGGCATCACATATCACCTCTAACCTGTTAGTAACTCAGTTAAAATCTTTTTGTTTTTCTTATCAGTTAAATTTTCTCTAACAGACTCTTCTGGTGCATGAATAGGAACGGCCATGTCTTTAATTCTGCTATTAATTCGATAATCATAAGGCAAATCTTCAATTTTGCAATTACTAGAGAATATAGTCACTACTGGCTTATCCATTCTAGAGTTAAGGATTTTAAATAACTGGTCATTAGTATCTTTTTTTACTGACTGTTGGCCCATATCGTCTAAAATTAAAACTTCAACTTCTTTTGCTGCATCTATTAATTCGTGAGTTTTTATTTCTGAATTAGGATTATAAGTTTTTCTTATTGCATCTAATAGATCTCCAGCAGTAGCAAATTTAACTCTAGCCTTATATTTTTTAATAAGCTCATTGCCAATAGCTGATATAAGCATTGTTTTCCCACTGCCAGCAACTTTAGAATAGAAATATAATCCTTGACCCTTAATTTTTAATTCTTTAAATCTTTTTACATACTGTTCAGCTGCTTTTTTACACATTTTAGCTGATTTTATAGACTTAGGGCTTTGATAATGACTAGAATTGTCTTTGTAATCTTCGATAATTGTATTTTTAAACTTTTTCTTTATTGTTGCAAAGTCTAATTTGCTATCAATTATTTGTTGCTCTAAGCACTCACATTCTTTCGCTACTATTCTGCCTTCTTCTTCAAATGTAACAAACCCAGTTCCTCCGCACTTATGGCACTCCTTTTCCTTGCTCTGCTTGCTCGAAAATTTCAAGTGCTTCTCTCTCTGTTCTATCTGACCAACTTTCGCCTTCTTCATCATTCTCCTGGCTATCTCTTGAAATTCCTCTACTCCCATTTGTACTAACCCCCTCTAATAATTCTTTAGCCTCTGGTATAAAGCACCTAATGTATTTATAACTGCTTATATTAACTCCAGCTTTTTTAGTGCCACCTTTCCAGTCTCCATTCTCCTCTTTTTGAGCTACTGCTAGATCTACTGCTTTTTTCAATACATCTACCGAGTGATTCTCGAGATCCTCTTTGATTAAATAAGTCTTTGTAATATCAATGGCAATTATTTTCTTAAGCGCATAGTCTCTAACTTTTTTATAATCCGACACATCATCTTCTTTTCTTTTCTTTTTCTCTTTCTTATTCAAGTTCTTATTCTCTTTCAAGTTCAAGTTCTTATTGGTGTCCGTAGTTTGACCGTTAGAAACCGTACGGTCTCCCTTTGGATTTTCCACCTCTTCCTTACTATTATCTAGGCTATTCCCTTCGCTTTCCTTACTATCAATATAATCTTTTAATACAGTATCGCTAACACTCCCCATAGTTTCTATTTGGTTATGTTCGGAACTGTTTGGCATAGCTTTGTAATCTATAATATATCCTCCAGATTGTCTCTTCTTATTGTTAGGAACATATGTTATCCACTTAGGTAACGTTAGGTTTGGTTTAGCTGGACTTCTAAGTGACTGATGCTTATGAAAGTTTTTAATGTAATAATATTGGCCATCGCCATAAGGAAGTATTTTTTCTTCCTCCACTAAAACATTCACCCATTTTTCTATATCTTCTATTGAAATATTATCTAAAGGGAATAAGAGCATTTTATAAGCTAGAGGATCTGCTTCGATTACTCCTGAATCTTCTGCTAATTGCCAAAGACCCTGGTACATCATTCTGCCCATTGCTGGTAATTTTCTTATTAATCCTGTGTCAGTCCAAAAATCAGCTTTAACCAATCTGTTTTTGAGTTGCATATTCTTCCTCCTTTCTGAGACAATTAAAATGGAACTTCAAGAAAGTCTGCAATCTTATCTTTGCAAAACTTAATAATCTCTTTTGATGCACCTTCATCACAAACTATTGACACTTTGCCGCCTTCATCATAGGTTATTTTAATTGCTAGCTCTCCCTTGCTATTGTAAGATATCGAAATATCATCATTATCATATACGTGTGTTGAATGTAAATTTTTATTAATAACTTCTATCACCATTAATCCCTCCTAAGCTATATAAACAATTTTGCCCGTCAATTCTTGGATCTCCCTCTTAAACCTCTCTTCATCACTATTCCTGTCACTCAAATGCAATAAATGAATCTCTTTAACTCGACTTAAATCATTAGCTTTTAAAAACTCCTTGACATTTTCAAGACTGAAATGACTCTTCAATAATCTCTTCTTTTGCACTGCTGGAACTCTTCCAGACCTAATATTCTCATTTAAGATATCTAAGCTATAGTTGCACTCAATCATAATGTGAGTAAGTCCTTGGAACTTGTATTTTAAATAGTAAGTGTCAGTAGCAAATAAAAGTTTATCTCCTGCTTGATTAACTAATAAATACCCTAAAGGTTGTAAAGCATCATGTTGTGCTTCAAAAGGCTTTACAGTCCATGTTTTTATCTTAAAAGGCTTATAAATCTTTTGTTTACCACTAACATGTTGTAATTCAACAATGTTAAACCTATGAGAACCAAACCCATAACTGTCAAATGTACCCTTTGACATATAACAATCTATTCCAGCTCTAGCGACATCAACAGCTGCTTTAATATGATCGCCATGCTCGTGAGTAATCAAGCACCCTTCAACCTCTCCAAGCCTGAACTCTGTACCCTTTCTTATCTCTTTTATTGATATTCCACACTCCAGGAGCAAGGGAGTGCTACCATCAGTTATATAGTAGCAATTCCCCTTACTTCCAGAGGCTAGTGTAGTTATATCAATCATTAAAAATCTGGCTCCTCTGGCATATTTTTAACTTCTTCATCCGCTTTCTCTTTTATTTTCTTTGCTTCATCTAAATTTTTCATAGGACCAGAAACTAAAGTTGATTTTTCCTCTTGATCCTGTTCTTCAAGTTCAATATCAATCACTTGACTATTAGCATTCTCCTCAATCTCTTCTTGCACTTCCTGCTCTGCTTGAATATCTTCTGACATTTTAATCCCAGCTTCATTAGCTTTGGCAATGAGCAAGTTAACATCATCACTACTACGAATATAAGTCTTACAAGTTCTGTTGGTTACTGTCTTTTTACAAGCTTCCTCAGAAAATTTATTATGAAAACTGTCGCTGTTTTCATTTTTGTACATATTTCCTTGCTTCCAAGCCTGTTTCATCTGCTGTAAGGTCATAATTTCACTATAATCTGGCTTCTCTCCAGGAAACTCAATAGTCGCATAAGCTGCTATTATTTCACCATTTATTTTGTTTTCAAGAGAAGTTTTGTGGCTATGAATAACCGTTCTCCCTTTTATCTTTTCGTAATCTAATTCGTCACCCTTATAAACAACTGTAGCATTAACATCATCAGCCCCTGCCATGGATTTAACCATTCTTATATTACCTGGGTACTCTACTTGACAAGTTAATTTATTACCATACGCTACAAAACTGCATTGCTTTTTGCTCGGATTAAGTCCTTTTGTAACCATTTCTAACAAAGTGTTCATTATGCTATTTTGACTACATGCACTCAAAACTGGTTTTTTGTTTTTGGTTTTTGTATCCTGCAATTCCAACCACGCTGACCTCAGTGCATTAGCTGCTGAATAATCTTTAGGTAATACTAAATCTCCTTTTTGTTGCAAGTCCTGCACCCTACTAGAAACCTTATCCACAATCTTTTGACCTACTACTGCTAATTCATTATTACTCATTATCTAATTCCTCCTTAAGTTTATTTATTATTCAGATTCAAAAGAATCAATTATTATAGTGTCATGAACTCTAATTCCTTCTAAATCTCCATGGTCTTCTTGAAATTCATGTAATGCTATCTTGATACAATTATCAGTATGAAAAAGTTTGTCAATTTTATCATTAGGCAAGTTACTATCTGGAATTTCAATTTCAATCTTAAATTTACTCAATCTAAACCGCCTCCTTCATTTCCTTTTGCTCTAACTCTACCCTCAACTCTTTATCTGGCTTACTTACAATCAATTGAATCATTTGACTATTAACATCAATCAGTTTGGTTACACTCTCAGCATTATCCACGAAGATTGGAGCTCTAAATCCATAATAAGCTGACAAAGTATTGATAATATCTAACCCAACATTGACTCTTGCAGCATTGTTAAGTGAAGACCCATATGGAACTCCTTGGTAAAGGGTTTCGCAACACTCTTTTAACCCTCCATTTATCTGTTCTTCAAAGAGTTTAAATTGAGCATGATCAAATTCGCCTTCGACTTTATCCTCCATCAGTTCAACTTTAGTCTTAATAAACTCTTCAGCAAGATATAACTCCCTCTCGAGTCTGCTATATTCTTTTGCTAACTCTTTCTCCTGATCTGTTAACTCTTGAATCCTTGCTTGGCCTTTCTCATGCTGTTCTAGTTGAGACAGCTTTCTCTCATTAGCCTCTATCTCTTTTTCTAATAGATAGATCTGCTCTTTAACTTCATCTATAGAATGTGATTTATCTTCCTGGAGCTGTTTGATTTCCTCTTCAAGCTTCTCTTTTTCTTCTAGCTTAGATTGATAGTCTTCTGATTCAGTTACTGCTTTAGCTTTTGATTTTAAATCGATAAGTTTAGCTTGAATCTTCTCTGCTTCTTCCTGGTACTTTTCAGCTTTAGATTCTAATTCATCAATTTCAGCATTAAGTTCTTCGTTCTTTTCTGCTACATTCTCTTTATATTCAGCCTTGCTCTTGCCATCTGAATTTATTTCTGCTAGTTGATTAGACTTATCTAGATTGAATTCCTTAATTGCTTTCTCTCTAGCCTCTTCCAATTGCTCTTGAGGAACATCTTGCCCACATGTAGGACAAACATCTTCTTGCTCAAATTCTAGCTCTCTTTTATTTATCTGATGCCATTTAGTACGAAGATTAGACATTTCTTTATCTAGCTGGTCTATTCTCTGTTTGCCAGTCTTAATCTCTTGTTCTTTAGCTTTAATATCAGAATTAACTGCTCTATATTTGTCTCTTAAATCTTCCAGCTTATCTCTGTTCTCTTCGATTTCATCATCAAAACTACTTTTATGATTATTCTTAATCTCCATAAGTTCACATTGAAGCTCTGCAAGTTCCTTTTTCTTCTTAGCAATCTCACCTCCATTTTCAATATTGCTGATCTTCTTCTCTTTAGCAGACTTTCTCATTTTCAAACCGGAAATTTCATCTTCAATTTCTTTTTTATTAAACTCACTTACATCAGGAAGATTATTTTGAACCTCATCAATCCTAACTGGAATTTTCTCTAACTCTTTGTTAATTTTCTTCCTCTTAGAATGTATAATCTTCTTATGATCTTCAACTGATCTATCTCCTAATATCTTCTTCAAATCATCTAACCCTTCACCAGCTGCAATTACTTCTTCAGGAGAAATGTCACCGCAAACTTCCATAAGAATTTTTCTTCTCTCTTTCCAGTGGAGTTCTTCATTGAAGTAAGCTGGATTAGTAAGCAATTTAAATATATCCTCATCTACTATCTCGCTAATTCGAGCATCATACTCAGACTTCTTAACTGGAACTTCATTGAGAAAATAATCTGTAGTATGCCCTGTAAAATTCTTTTCTGCTGATCCGCGTTTCTTAGTCCATTTCTCATAATAGACTTTTTTAAGAGTTAGGATCTTACCATTAACGTCTAATATGCCTTCAACTTCATGCTCTAAGCCATGTATAACCTGTCCATCTTCATCTAAAGTCTTAATATCAAATGACTGAGTTGAATTCCCTTGGCTATCCTTATCAAATAGCAACCAGCTGAAAGCATCAAACAAACTAGTCTTACCTGTACCATTATCACCTAATATTTTAGTATTCTTTGAAAAATCTAAAATCTCAAAGTCTTTAATCCCTTTGAAATTCTTCAATTTTAGGCTAATCAATCTAACTTCTTTCATTTTTCAGCCTCCTTATATTTAGTGCATCCGTATCCATTTAATTCACTGCCACAAAAAGGGCAATAATATATCGTACAACTTAAATCTTCTTCTGAATCAACTACCCAATCCCAACCGACTCTTACAAAGCTATTTTGCGCAATCCATTCAACACAAGCCTCACTTCCCATTAATTCGTCCTCCTTCTACGATATCTCCAGGGATATTTTCTATCGTAGCCCTGGTTTCTGTTCAATGAATCTTCTAGTTGCTCTACGAGTACAGTATCACTCATGCTAACCTCTATTTCACCATATCTGAATAATACCTGGACCTTCACTTATATCAACTCCTTAATCGATACAGGAGTTTCTTGCTCATATATATCCCATCTTGCTTTCGATCCGTTCTCAAATTCAAATTCTAGTACATGATGATGCTTTCCATTTGGATATCTTTCTCTTTTGTGAAAAACTAAATCTCCAATCTCTACACAAATAATCAAATCCAATAAACAACCTTCATCAAAGCCAATATCAATCGTTTCTCCACTATCTTTTACCTGCTTTATAACGTAAAGTTCTTCTTCTTTAATCCTCTTTAACTCTTGAGCTAAAATTTCTTTCTCTATACCATGTTTAACAGTTGTGATCACATTATTATCTTCATCTAGAATATAATATTCAGAAGGTATCTGGGATTTTTTAAGCCCCAATGTAACTTCATTAACATTAAAATCCTTGTTGATAAGATTAAGGTTCCTGTTGATTCTCTTGGCTGTAGCACATAAGTAACTTGTCATTGATTATCCCTCCAGTATCTGATATAATAAAATAAAGTTAATTAAATAAGCGAATGATTATACTCATCTGTTGGCGCAGGTGAGTTCTTTCTTTTTATAGCACCATTTTTCTCTAACTTCATCTTATTTCTAGATCTAATTCTTACTGGATCTAGATCATATTCCTCAGCAAATCTCAATATAGTAAATTGACTTGCAGGACCAACATCATAAACTTGCTCTAGTAAATCTCCCGTTTTTTGAAACTCTCTATCACTTAAATCCTCTCGTCCCCTCTTGTTGATAATGCCCATAGTCATCAGCTCGTCTACTGCATCCATAGCCTCTGATAATTCCTCTTTGAGTTTAACCAATACTGAAAATGGATTATCATTAGCACTATCTAAGTATGGAGCACAAAATATATTGGTTCGGCACTCTTGGCACTTCTCTACTGCTAATTTCCAAGATTTAGTTTTCTTAACTACCTGTTCTACTACGAAATCAGGAATATCTTTCTCCTTCTTCTCCATGTTTGAGATTGAAGTTCTTCCAAATCCAACTATTGCACCAAACTCTCCTTGGCTCATTCCTAATGACTCTCTAACATTCTTAAGCTCGCTAGCTACACACATAATTAGCAACCTCCTCATTTTTTATTAGCTGATTAATTTTCTATCTGCTACTCTGATTAATCTCTCTAAATATTCTACTCTATCCTCATTGCCTTGCTCTTCTGCTTTCTTAAGCTTAAGCGATAATTTTTTCTTTCTCTCTAACCACTTTTCTTTATATCTCGGATGCACTCTTCTCATCTCCTCCCAATATTTCCATTAACACTGGAATATAATTCTAGATATTCCAGTAGGTTGAACATTATAATATAAGTAAGATAGTTGATAAACCTTTCTGGTTAGTTCCTCGCTAACTTGCTTGTCATGATTGTCCAAATTATCTGTTCGAGGAGATCCTCTCTCCTCTTTTATCCAGTCCAGGCTATCTCATAGCCAATTGCTTTTGCTTGAATTTCAAGGAGCTTTTTCGCTATCTTCTTCATTCTTTCCTCATCCAGCTCCTTGATTTCTCCCTTTTCATCTCTATAACAGCCTATAACTTTCATAAGTACCGCCCCCCCCTCTAATAAAAGGTATTACTTAAAATGTTTGTCCTATGCTTGGATATAATTGTTAACCTAACTTGAACTAACTAATCTTAGCTCTTGGTCTCGCTCAATTGTTGGAACAATACCATTCTCTTTTAACAGATTATACAAGAACAATCTACCTTTTTGAGTCCACTTAGTGGTCACGCTTACACCTGTAGCTCCTTCTGATCTATTGTAGTTAAAAGTTGATGAATGAGTATAACCTTTGCCTGAATATTTTGCATATAACAACCATTGGTCACTTTGCTTATACTGTACGTCCAATTCATGTAATAAACTATTCATAGCTCTGCCACTCATCCCATAATCTTTAGCTATTTGGGTAATAGTCACTAAGCTTTTGTTCTTAAGGATAGTATCTGTATAGTCTGCCTTAGGTTTAAGCTCACCTATTAATTGATCTTTCTTCCTGATTTGAACTTCTAATCTCTTTCTCTCTTCTCTTTCATTCTTAAGCTTAGTTGCAACTTCTATAAGTAAGTCAGGATTGTCTAAAATTTCATCCTTAGCATACATTCCATGTTTTCTGATACTCGGTAATACTTCTTCTGCTATCCAGTCTGTAAAATCTTCTGCTTCTGGCTTATTGCTCCTCATAACCAACTTATAAAGACCAGCTTCTGTAACTGAATTGACTTTCATAGTCTTAGTTTTACTTTGAGGATGAGGTACCTCAACTTTTCTGACCCACCTATTTTTAATTCTTCTCATTGCTTCGCTCGTATTACCTAAATCTAAAATATTACAAACGTCTTTTGCTACAAAACTAGGTTCATTATCAATCGTAACTACTCTGATCTTGCCAAATTCATCATTATTGAAAATTTGTAAATCACTCATTGTCTTGTCTCCTTTCTATTTGCAGGTCACTACTCTCTTCCTGTCGAATATTGGTAATAGGAAGGAGGTAATTATATTGGATCTAGAAAAATTAGAAAATCAAATCAAAGAGTATGAAAAAGTTCTTTTACCTTTAATTAAGGATTGTTTTATCGAAGCTATAGAAAAATTTAAAAAAGATAATCCTGACAATCCTCAAGCAACAATAACTTCTCGTTTTGCAATGCTTAATTCTAATCTATCCATCAAACTGGCTCTTTTAATTAATTCAGATATTGATTTAACTGAATTATCTGATGAAGAAAAGGAGCAAATTAGTAAATTAATCAAAAAAGATTTATTAGGAGTTTAACTTTTCTCTTTGATACATTTCTTTAATAGTTTTTTTACTCTCTTTTGCTATTTTGGTTGTATCATTTAGCTGTTCTGGAACTCGCCCTTCCAGTTCAGCCACTCTCTTTTCTAAATCTGAGATCTTCTTCTCTAATTCACTCATCACTCTCACCTCCTAACATACCAACTAGCAATCTTGGGGATACTATTAACTGGCTTTTTGGGTTGCAGGTCTTCGCTCTCCTTCTGTCGAATATTGGTAATCAGAAGGAGGTGTAACTTGTGTCTAAATCAAATAATTTACTTCAGTTGCTTTATAATGAATATTGCCAAAAACTTAAAAATGGTATTTCTGAACCAAAAGCCAAAATGTTTGGTAGCTCTAAAGATATTCAAAAGTCTATTGCCTCACAATATTCTTTTGAAGTTGTTGATGAACTTTGCAGAGAATTAGATGAAAACAACTTTCTTGATGTTTTTTATGCTGATAATATAGCTTACAATGTCCAAATTTCTGATATTGGGATAGATTATGCTAAAAATAATCTATAAAAATTCTTAACAATCTTTATCTCCGTGCCTCTCTTTTAAAACTTCTAGAGGGGTACGTTTTAAATAACCTTCAGAAAATATATGACCAAACAAATGATATTCCATTGGCTCATCAAATCTTTTCATTCCCACTTCTTCCATCCATTCTAGCTTTTCTTTAGAAATATCATCACTCACAACTCTCACCCCCTAGCTGGCTTTTTATGTTGCAGGTTTTTCCTATTTTATCTAGAATAACCAATCATGAGGGAGAGGTTAAAACTAAACATGAGGTGGTAAAATGAAACCAGAAGAAATTGCTTTGCAATTAACTCTAAAAGTTCTAGATCGTAATGAAAATACAAGTTCTTTATTAAATCACGATTCAGAGGCTAATAAGAATTTAGCTAATGAAGTAGCTAAATTTTATAAAACAATTTACAAGTCTGTCGCCGAAACAAATAATACACCAATAAAAGATATACACATAGGCTCTTCTAAATAATCTTAAACCTCTCCCTCTCAATACATGTGTTTTGCATTCTGTATCTGATCCATTTTCTCACCTATTAACTTATTTGAAAATTCTAAAATTTCTACATCCATTTGACTTGCTTTATTGTCTTTTAAATTCTCAATTGCTTTCGATTGTATCTCACACAGCCCTTTCAATTGTTTCTCTAATATTTCTGATATCTCCACAACTCTCACCTCCTAACATACCAACTAGCAATCTTGGGGATACTATTAACTGGCTTTTTGGGTTGCAGGTCTTCGCTCTCCTTCTGTAGAATATTGGTAATCGGAAGGAGGTGTCGTATTTGGACAAAGAAAAAATATGTCACGAAATAGCTTTGCTATCGGCTAAATTTGAACTTGAAGAATTTAAAGCCACAGAATATCCCCCGATATTTAGCGGGTTTGAAGACCACCAAATTTTATATATAATCTATCATTGGAATTATGAAGATTTATATAAAAATGGAGACAGAAAATTAAAGCAACACCAAGACCGAATCAATGAAATGAAAGAACAAAGGAAATTTTAAAAATTCAATGATTCAATAGTTTGTTCTTTTGAAGCTGACTGTATAGTTGCTTTAGCCTCATCTAAAATAACTATGCAGTCTCTAACAGTAAAATTGGTTTCTTTTAATCTCTCTATAATGTGCCCCTCAACTTCTCTTGCTTTCTTAAGTTTTTCGCCTTGCTCTTTCATAGACAGCCCTCTAACACTTAACATCCCCACTTTCATCACTCCTTTCGGTCATAATATTAACTGGCTTTTCGAGTTTTGTCGCTACAATTCGTCTCGTTAATGATTAAAAAAATATCCTCCACTTTCTTCTCAAACAAATTAGCTATTTTTAAAGCTAATTTCAAAGGAGGATTTCTCCTGCCTGTTTCTATGTGTCCATAGTAACCTCTAGTTATATCAAGCAATTCTGCCACTTCTTTTTGAGTTAAGTCCTCTTTTTTACGCAATTTAATTAATTCTTCCCTCATTTAAAACACCCCCTTTTTAAGAGACGAATTGTATCTTTGTTATTCTTATTATACGCGATACAAAACGTACCTGTCAAGACTTTTTTGAAATTTTTGAACCATTTCGTATCGTTTGTTTATTGGCGATACTATTTGTAGTATAATTAAAATAATAACATAGGAGGTTTGCCAATGGATGCTGGAAAGGTACTAAAAAAATTAAGAATGGAAATGAATTTAACACAAAAAGAGCTGGCTGATAAATTAGGTATCACAAGAGGAGCTATAGGTCATTATGAACAAGGAAAAAGAAGTCCTGATAATGAAATGCTAGCTAAACTAGCAGACTTCTTCGATGTATCAGTCGACTATCTTTTAGGTCGAACAGATATGAGAACTCCCCTGCCTCCCGGAGCTATCCCAGTAGATTTTGAAAAAGATATGATTGAGATACCTGTTATCGGGACAATCCCTTGTGGTACTCCTGTATTAGCTGAACAAAATATTATTGGCTATGAATATGTAAGAAAGCAGGATATCAATGGAGGCACGTATTTCTATCTTAAAGCCACTGGTGATAGCATGGTGAACTCTAACATCAGAGAAGGCAGTTTAGTCCTTATACGCAAACAGGAGGACGTTGAGAATAAAGAAATTGCTGTAGTGATGGTTAATGGAGATGAAGCTACTCTTAAACGAGTACACAAAAAAGGGGAATTTATTATATTGCATGCTGACAATGATAAATATGACCCTATGATCTACTCTGCCAATGAAGTTAAAATAATTGGCAAGGCGGTTGAAGTTAAGACTAAACTATAAATCGAGGTGAATAAATATGACTGAAAAAGAAATGTTGGAGTTGCTGGTTAGCGAAGTTGGTAAAATTAATAATAGACTTGGCGGTATAGACGATAGACTTGATGGAATGGGTAATAGGCTTGATGGTATGGATAGCAGACTTGATAATATGGCAAATGATATTAAAGAATTAAAAAGAAAGACCGCCAATATTGAAGCTCAAAATGAAGCTATCGCCCTACAAGTTAATGAAAATAATCAAATTTTAAAAAAAGATAACGTTCAAGATTGGTTGGAGCTCGGCAGTGAAGTTATGAGAAATTGGAAAAAGAAATAATTACAAAGGGTTAATTACCCTTTTTATTTTTTATTAGTTTGGGAAATATTTAACTATAATGGTTAATGTTAAGAGGAAGTTCGTGACAGAGTCCGAACTATGTCTTTTATATTCTTATTCTTATTCTTATTCTTATTCTCTTTCTACTTCTAATTCTAATTGGTCAGTGTAGGCAAACCATAAGAAGACCGTACGGTCTAGATAAGGATTTCTTTAAGAAATGTAACGAAGTCTTTAACTTTTTACAACAGTTAAACTTAGCTTAATGCTAGGTTTTTATTTATAGATACGTCAGATATATTTAGCAATTTTGGTGTATAATGATGAAAAAATTAAAAAAGGAGTGTTGTTAATGGAGATAGCAAATGAGTGTCCTAACTGTGGAAGTGACAACTACAAATCAAGAGGTTCTTTTTATTTTTTTGCTATTGGTGTTCTTTTGATTGGAATTAGCTTTAAATTTTTAATATATATACCCTTCAGTTTAATTGGAATAAGCTTTGGTATTATATTATCTTTAACCTCGATATTTTTAAAGGGAAGAAAAGTTTGTAAAAATTGTGGACAAGTTTTTAAAAAGATTTAAATCAATAGTAAGGGATCTATTAGACAAACAATAGATAAAACTACCCTTCCAGGTAGCTTCTACATCACCACACTTAAGCTTAAATCTTTTTATTTTTTGCTTCATGCGCAAATTTTGTCTATATTAGGAAGTCAACTGGGATTTATGTCTACTATTTGTCTTTTAAAAAAGAAAGGAGAAAACAATTTGAAAAAATGTCCTTATTGTAACAATATAATTAGACTTACTGAGGCAGTCTTGGAGAAAAAAGAATGTCCGTATTGCCATGAAAAATTAAAAAACCTTCATGATCTAGAAGATGTATCTGAAGAACAATCTAATATTGAAGCCCCAAATTTAGTAAAAGATAAAACATTTATAACTTATGCTTTTCATGAATTGATTTATTGGATTTTAGTTATTGCAATTACTTTAATAGGTTTAAATTACGAAGGTGTATTAGGGAAAATACTTATAATACTTGTAGGTAATATAGTCGCTAGAATAAGCTATGAATATTCAATTTTGTTTTTTAGTTTACATGAACAAACTGTTATTCTAAATAAGCAAACTGAAGTTACTAATGAGCTACTCAAAGAAATAGTAGATAAAGATAATTAGATTTATATTTTACTATTAAAACTAAAGGAGAGATTATTAATTATGGCTCAAAGAACAGTTTATTTTTACCAAATGGAAATTTTCAAAAATATTGCTCAAAATGAAGAAGGCAAACAAAAATATCTAGATAGAAAAAGAATCAAGGATATATATAACCTTATACTTGATGAAAAGAATTTAACCAATTCTTGTTTGGTAATCAAAAGAACTCCTAGGCAACAGACATTAGAAGTCATTGATTTTAATGATGAGTATTTATTTGCTAGATTAGGAAAAACTAAAAACGATACTGCTGTTCATCTAAGAGATAGAATAGACCTTAAACCGGCTGAAATAGAAAAAGAAGACAATCAGGATATAGAAATTTATACATACTTTTTATTAAACTTTAAAACCGGAATAGTAACTTTTATAAACACCTTATCTGCTCCTAGTATAACAGTCCTAAATGACTTGATAACACAATTTGTATCACAGAAAAATATAGGAACAGAAATACTTCCTATATTAACCAAAGATGTTGTAGATATTATAAAGGGAAAAGGTGTTATTAGTAATATACAATTTTCTGTAGCTCTTCCATCAGATGAAGTTTTAGGCTACAAAGAGATTGGTTTAAATGAAAAAGAATTTGATAAAATTCACACGGGAAATTTAAAAAAACAAGAAGTTTCTGTTAAATTAATTTCTAATAGAAACCGAAGTATATTTGAAAATTTACCAGCTCAGAAAATAAAAGAATTTATTTCAAGTGTATTTAATACTAGTAGAGGACATATAAGTAAGTGTAAAATAAAAGCAAAAGATCATGGTGAAAAATTAGACGAATATGATATACTACGAAATAAAATAACAAAAAAAGCTACTTTTAAATATGATAATAATGAAGGAATCTTAAACAAGTTAAAAGAAATATATATATCAAAAGAAGATGAACTTCTAAAATATACAAGACCAAACATTGCAGACTAACTTTAAGGAGGTGTATGTCTTGCAAGATTTAAAAACTTCAATAAGGAAAAATAAAGGTAACATCTTTTACCTGATAATTACTGCTTTATTCTTTATTTTTGCAATAAAAAAGAATATCATAGACTTAAATTGCACAATAAATAAAAGTAGTTATCACTTTAACCTCCTGACAATTAATTCGATATTTGCCGGTTTCTTATTTACAGGACTTAGTATAATGATAAGTGTTTCAGATAAACCTAGAATTGCAAGATTAAATGAAAATGGATATCTAGATAAATACTATAACGCAATATATTTAAGCATGCTATTTCATTTTATTTCAATAATTGCATCAGTCCTACTATTGCTAATGGTTTCAAATAATAATTTGATTTTGATAGAAAGAATATCCCTTATCTTTGGAATAGTATTTTTTATAAAGTCTATATTTAATTTGATAAAACTAATAAAAAAAGTCAAAGAAAGTTAAATAAACATTTTAACCCCCATTTTAGGGGTTTTCTTTTTATATTTATTGTTTTATAATCATGATAAAGGAGTGATTCCAATGAGAGAAGCTGCAATATATGCTCGTGTATCCTCCAATGAGCAAGCAAATAAAGATATTTCTATCCCTGCTCAATTAGAAAAACTACATGAGTATGCTAGTAAGAATAATTTAATGATAGTTAAGAAATACATAGATGATGGAATCTCTGCGAAAACAGCAGATAAACGAGATGAATTCTTAAAAATGATAGCCGAAGCTAAGAAAGATCCTAAGCCTTTTGATGTTATCCTCTACCATAAAGGCGATAGAATGTTCAGAAATATGTATGATGCTGTAGTCTATAAGAAATTACTTCGTGAAGATAGAAATATAGATTTAATCTGTGTTACTCAAGATATAGATACCAATACTCCTCATGGTATGTTTGCTGAAAGAATGATGGATGCCGTTGCTGAATACTTCTCTGCTAACCTATCAGAGGAAGTTATGAAAGGAATGAATCAGCAAGCCAAGAAAGGAGTTGCTTTAGGAGAGCCACCCTATGGGTACTCTATTGATAGAGAGACCGGCAAATACAAAATATATGAGCCTGAGGCTAAAGTGGTAAGATATATCTTCAAACAATATATTAAAGGTAATAGTTTAAGAGAGATCGGAGTAGACTTAAGAGCAAATGGAGTGAATTTATTTGGCGACTCTGCCCTTCTTAAAGTGTCTAAAGCTATCGATAATAAAGGAAAACATAATGACCAAAAGATTAGCTGGGCTCCTAAAACTATCCGTAATACTTTATCTAATGAAGTTTATATAGGTAATTATATTTGGAATGATACTCAGATAGAAAATAACCACCCGGCTATTATTGATAAAGATCAATTTGAATTAGTCCAGGAACTACTAAAAAGAAACAAAAAATCAAAGAAGAACGCGAGCAAGGATTACCTCTTAAAAGGACTTGTGACATGCATGGAGTGCGAAGGTAACCTATCACAACTAACTCAAAGATATAAGCCTGTAGGAGCAGATAAGGAGCAAATAACAAGGAAACTGAGGTGTACTCGACATGTTCGATTTAAGGATTGCTACCCTAATTATTGGAGTATGGAAGAAGTTGAGCAAGGACTTGTAAGTTATCTAAAAGAAATTATTAGGGATAAAGTTGATATATCCACCCTTCAAATTACAAAAACTAATAATAATGATTTGATCAAAGAACTTAATCAATTAGAACAGAAATATGAAAACTTTGATAATCGCTTCGATAAACAAATGCAAGCCTTTGAAGCTGGAGTAATTGATTTAGAACAGCTGCAAGGATATAAAGAGAGATTGAAGGAAGAAAAAGAAGAAATTGAGGATAGAATAGCCGAATTAGAAGATGCAATTAATAGCACTTCTACTGATCACGAAGGCTTTAAGCAGCAAATAAACAGATTAATTCACACTCTAGAAAATGATGATATCTCTCTTAATAAAAAAAAGAACATCTTAATCCAAGCCATTAGCGAGATACAGCTATCTAAGAGACAAGATTTAATGAAAATCATATTTAAGACTTAATTTTTTTATAACCATGTTACCATTGCTGTAGCAGTAGGGATGTTTGGGAATGCTGTATTAGGAACTACCTTAGCCTTAGCCCATTACATCTCTTGTCTAATTGTAGGCGTAGTATTGAGGTTTTATAATCCTAAGAATGATAATAAGGATGTAGTTAGTAGCAGCAACCAAGATAAAAATATATTTTATCGTGCCTTTAGTGAACTATATCAAGCTAGAAAGAAAGATGGCCGAAGCTTAGGACAATTAATTGGAGATTCAATTAAAGAATCGATTAATACCTTATTATTAGTTGGTGGATATATTATTTTATTTTCTGTTTTAACCAGAGTTTTAGCTTTAGTAGGCTTTACTAAAATCATCACTAGTGGAATTGTATTTATTTTAAAGCCTTTTGGATTTGAACAATCTCTAGTATTACCACTTATTAGCGGATTATTTGAAATTACTAATGGATCTCACCTTGCTAGCCAAGCTGTAGCTCCTTTAAGCCAGAAATTAATTATTACAAGTGGTATTATAGCATGGAGTGGCCTTTCTGTTCATGCTCAAGTAGCTACTATGATTAATGGTACAGATTTAAGAATGAAACCTTATATTTGGGCTAGAATACTACACGGAATAACAGCCAGTATAATAACTTTCTTTTTATTTGATCCCTTAGAAGCTATCTCATCAAATCTAATTATACCTGTTACATCTAATATTGAACAATTTAACTATAGTATTGGGTATCTATCACATTTCACAAAGATGTCAATTGGTCTTTTCTTAGCTATAGGATTTTTAATATTTACTTCTTTAACTATTTATTTTATTAGAAAAATACAAATTGTAATTTTTCATCATTCTAAATAAAAGCTTAGGATAAATATTTATCCTAAGCTTTTATTTAGAATCTAGACTATAATAATCAAAATTTAACTGTTATATTATTAACATATACCTAAATTTCTTTTTTGACAATAATAGTTGAAAAATGTTGGAAAGTTTTATACTATATATATTAGGAGGAATATAAAATAATAAAGTTAATTATATATATAAATAAGAGAGGAGGTTGCAAACTTTTATTTTCTTTTAGTCCAAATAATAATCATAACAATTAATCAATTTACAATCTTATCATTAAATGGTACAAGCTTCCTATCCTCAAAATAATTCTAAGGAAGTGATTAAATATGAGTCCATCTGTTTTGCTTATAGTTATTATTGGTATATTGCTTTTTTTCTATCTAATAAACAAAAATATAATTAGTAAGAAAGATAATTTTAATAGAACTTATCAAAGTGATGAATTTGAAAACTTTATTAACTCTTTGAAGAATCAAACAAATAATGACATAAAAAATTCTACCGAAAATAAAAATTAAATATTGGCTTACACAAATAATAAAAATATTTTCTATACTGTAAAATCCTTTAATAAGGATTTTTTCTTTTGGATAATTTATTTCTATAGGAGGTTATCTTAGAGATGCTATTACTAATAGGAATACTGTTAATAATATTATTAATAGTGTTAGTTCTATTTTTTATCAATAAAAAAAATAATAAAAAAGACATTAAGAAAAAAGTTAAAAACCCTGTTAAAAAAATTACAGGAACAGAAGATTTCAAAGAAAAAAATAAATCAATATCAAACCCCGAAAATAATAATAAAATTAACCAAAATAGTAATATAAAAAGAAGAAATTTACCTTATCGTAAAAACATAACATTTCATGGAGAGTATATTGATATAGATGAACTAGATTTTTTCGGGAAATTTAATAAATCCCCCAATAATATTTACATACTAGCTTATTCTGAATATCCGAAAAATAAATATGTTCTTATAAAAAAAGAAGAAATTTTAATTCATGGTAATATTGAAAGACCTAGTCATGCTTTAGTAGCTAATAATGGTAATTTCATAATAAATAATTGGGGAGTTTCTAGTAATTTACGTGCAATATTTACTGTTTTCAATAAACAAGGAGTAAAAATCATAAAAGAAGAATTGAAGGCCAATATTTATAATAGTGGAATATCCCATGATGGTAGATATGCTATTTGTCAAACTTGCAAAAGTAAGTATGAAGCAGATTCAAACAAACTATTATTCTTTGACTTAATTGAGAATAAACTGCTTTGGAAAACTACTCCTATTCCTGGCCCAGCAGAATCTTATATTTTTGACACAGAAAATAAAATAATAACTCTAATATATAAAGATCACAAAGAATATTCTTATAATTTTAGTGGTGATTTTCTAGATCAAGAGCAATGGGAAGAAGAATTATCAGAAAATAGTAAATCTAATAATCAATTAGAATTCATAGAAAAAGATAATGATATTGACTGGTCTAATATAGATCCTTCTGAGTTATTTGAAGAACTTGAAGAAGAAAATAAAACAAGATTAAAGAAATTATCGAAAGAAGAATCTTTAAGCAATTTGAAAAAATTAAAAAAATTACTAAATTATGAAGATATAACAGAGGTTAAGTATAAACATGCTAGAACCTATCGATATATCGGTGAAATCCTACTAGAATTAGATAAAAAGAAAGAAGCTTTAGAAAATTTTGAAAAAGCTCTACAGATCAGTAAAAGAGTAGGAGTTAAAAGAATTACTAAAAAATTAAGAAAAGAATTAAAAAATGATAAGCTCAAGTTTTAAAACTTGGGCTTATCATTTTTTAGTTTAGTAAAAATTAATTTATATCATCTTATCTTCTTCTCTTAGCCTATTAATAAGTTTTGGGATAACAGGATCAGGTACTAACCCCTCTATACAACCACCAAAACTAGCTACTTCCTTAATAGAGCTTGAACTCAAATATGCATTTTCTGTACTAGTCATCATAAATAAAGTTTCTATTTCAGGTGCCAACTTCTTATTCATAGAAGCCATTTGAAATTCTGATTCAAAATCAGAAACTGCACGCAAACCCCTAATAATAACTTTTGCTTTATGCTTTCTGATATAATCTATTAATAATCCCTCAAAACCATCTACTTCTACCCCTTCGTAATCTGTAATAGCCTCTTCTAAGATTTCCATCCTCTCTTCCATCGTAAAAAGAGGATTTTTATTTGGGTTATGAAAAACTGCAACAATTACTTTATCAAAAATTCTACTGGCCCGTTTAATAATATCTAAATGACCATTAGTTACAGGATCGAAGCTTCCTGCATAAACAGCTATATTACTCAATACTATTCATCCTTTCCTTTTATCTCTTTAACTAATATAATACCTGCTTTTCCATATCTTTTTTGTTTAATTATACTATATCCCTCAGGAATTTCTATTTTATCTTTAGCATCATATTCAATAATTATAATTCCATTATCAGATAATAAATTATAAGATTTTATTTTATTTAAAGTATTAGTATATAGTTCAGTTTCTTCATAAGGTGGATCCATAAATATCAGATCAAATTCACCACTTAATATTGGCAACGCTCTCAAAACATCATTATTTATTATTTGGCTATTTTTTTCATAATCTACTAAATTCAAATTATCTTTAATAACCTTGATATTCCTTCGATCCTTCTCAACAAAAACAACCTCTTTAGCCCCACGACTTAAAGCTTCTATACCTATACCACCAAAACCAGAATATAAATCTAAAAATCTAGTACCTGCTATATTAGGCCCTAAAATATTAAATATAGACTCCTTAGTTCTATCAGTAGTAGGTCGCACATCTCTTCTCTTTAAAGATTTTAACCTTCTTCCTTTATCTTTTCCAGCAATAATTCTCATTCTAGCACCTCCGAAAAGCTAACTAACAACTTATATCATATAGCTAATAATAAACTTGATTATAAATTGTTAACTATCAATTATAAATTATTTTCAGCTTATATCAATTAAATCAAAATCATAATTAAAGTTATCAGTTAATATCTTCTTTAATCTTTTATTTTCTGGTTTCTTTAATTTAGGATCATCCTGTATCAAAGCAAAAGCATCTTTTCTAGCTATTTCTAATATTTTATAATCTCGCAAAATATCAGCTATCTTTAAATCTGGCATACCATGTTGACGAGTACCAAAAAATTCACCAGGACCTCGCAAATGCAAATCTTCCTCTGCAATAACAAAACCATCAGTAGACTTTGTCATAATCTTCATACGCTCTACTCCTTCTTCTGTAGAAGGATCTGATACCAATATACAATAGGATTGATATTTACCCCTTCCAACTCGCCCTCTTAATTGATGTAACTGTGCTAATCCAAAACGTTGAGCATCTTCAATAATCATAATTGAAGAATTAGGAACATTAACACCTACTTCAATAACAGTAGTAGACACTAAAATATTAATATTACCTACTCTAAACTCTTCCATAATCTCTTCTTTTTCACTAGCTTTCATCTTTCCATGAAGTAAACCAACCTTTAAATCAGGAAAATATTCTTCTTGCAATCTAATAGATAATTCTGTAGCAGATTCAATATCTAACTTTTCTGATTCTTCTACTAGAGGGCATACTACATAAGCTTGTCTTCCTTTTTCAACCTCTTCTCTTACAAAAGAATAGATCTTATCTCTAGCCTGTTGAGTCCTCCATTCTGTAATAACAGGCTTTCTACCTGGAGGTAATTCATCAATCACAGATACATCAAGGTCACCATATACAGTTAAAGCAAGAGTTCTAGGTATTGGGGTAGCAGTCATAACTAATACATCAGGATTATTACCTTTTTCCTGCAAAGTAGCTCTTTGTTTAACACCAAAACGATGTTGTTCATCAATAATTGCTAATCCCAAATTAGAAAAGTTGATTCCCTCTTGAATTAAGGCATGAGTCCCAATTACAATATCTATTTCATGATTTTTAATCTTTTCTAATAACTCTCTTTTTTCTTTAGTTTTTAGACTTCCAACAAGCAAACCAACTTCTATATCTAGAAACTCTAATTCTTCTTTTAATCCCAAATAGTGTTGCTCTGCCAAAATTTCAGTTGGAGCCATCAATGCACCTTGAAATCCAGACTCTACAGTCTTTAATAATGCTAAGGTAGCTATAACAGTTTTCCCTGCTCCTACATCCCCTTGCAATAATCTATTCATATTCTTATTAGATTCCATATCTGACTTAATTTCTTGCCAAACTCTAGCTTGAGCATCGGTTAAATTAAAGGGTAAGTTGGATAAGAATTTTTCAACTAAATGATCTTCTTTTAAGTGCTTAATTCCTAATTTTTCACTTTGAGCTTCAGATTTTCTTAAAGCTAAAATCAACTGTAAAATAAACAATTCTTCATAAACAAAACGTTTTCTAGCATTTTTTAATTTCTTTTTAGACTCTGGAAAATGAATTGTAGAAATAGCTTCATTCAAAGCTATAAATTCATACTTATCTATAATCATGTCAGGTAAAAAATCATCAACCTCTATTAAATATTTCTCTAGAGTATTCTTAATAACCCTTCTTAACTTTTTCTGAGTAATACCCTTTGTTGTTGGATAAATCGGTACTATTCTAGCTGTATTTAAATTATCTTGAAAATCTACCTGTTCATAATGGGGATTATTTATTTCAAAATTTCCATAGCTATACTTAACTTCACCACTAAATAAAAAGAGATCACCTTTTTTAAATACCTTTTTAATATAAGCTTGATTAAACCAAACACCATATAAAACTCCTGTTCCATCACTAATACCTATTTTAATAATCTTCAATCCTGATCTAGGTTTAATTTCATTGATGCTAACAATTTTCCCTTGAACAGTAATATGCTCTCCACTGTTTAGCTGTGATATTTTTTTAAATTTACTCCAATCATTATAATCTCTTGGAAAATAATAGAGTAAATCCTTTACCTCTTCAATGCCTAATTTTTTTAGACGTTTAGCCCAATACTCACCTATTCCTTTGATATATTGAATCGGTTGCTTCCATACTGTATCTTGCTTATCAGATTCTTTTTTCTTTACTTGTTTTTTCACTTTACTATTGTCTTTTAATTTTGTCTTTTTTCTTAAATCTAAAGATATCTGTTGAGAATCATTATCTTTTCTTATGATTTTCTTCTTATCAACTCTGTTATTGAGTATTTGCAGCTTGTTATCATTTAAATCAAGAATCTGATTTCCATTTATTTTTTGGCTTAATTTATTTATAATATCTAAAGACTCTTTTAACCTATTATGTCTTTCCTTTAAATTTATATTACTATAATCAATAAATAAATTATGTAAGTTCTGAGCATATTCTTTAACCATATCATCCTCAGTACTCTCTATTAATTTTTTACTCCAGCCTAGAATATAATTATCAAACCCACCAAAAACAGATGTATTTAAACCTTGTAATTTGATTTCTATTGGTATTGGTTTAATTATCTTTTTCAATATATTTTTTACATCATCCATCTTTCTCAGCTCCTAATACAATTTCTGGAGAAAATAAACTATATAATATAATTATATAGTAGAAAAAAATCCTAATACTATAGTATTAGGAATCTCTAATAATGCATTCTTCTAAAAAATAAGTCAATAAGTTAATAACTTATATGATAGCTTAATTATAATTAGTTATTATTTATCTATTTATAAATAACCATTCCATAAGGTGTTGGGCCAACATGAGCAGAAACTATTGAACCCAACTGTAACATACTAACTTCTTCCCATTCAAACTCATCTGTTAAAATATCCCTTAATTTATTTGCATTATCTAAATACTTTCCATATAATATGACTAATTTATGTCCTTTATTATCATCAAGCTCTTTTCTAACTAATTTTGTTAATGTTTTGTATAATTTTCTTTCTCCTCTTATCTTTTTATAAGGAGTAATTTCTCCATTATCTATTGTAAGTATAGGCTTAACATTAAACAAATTACCTACAAAGGCAGTAGCTTTTCCTATTCTACCACCACGTTCTAGGTAACTTAAATCATCTATAGTAAAATAGGTATTAATATTTTCTTTTAATTGAGATATCAAATTAATAGTTTCATCTAAGGAACTACCATTAGATATAGCCTTAGCAGCTTCAATTACTATTAGTCCTAAAGCCCCTGTTACAGTTTTAGAATCAACAACTTTAATATCAATATCCTCTAACATATTAGCAGCTAAACGAGCAGTCTTTATAGTTCCACTCAGTTTTTCTGAAAAATGTATAGATAAAATTTGCTCATGCTCCTCTGCTAATTTTTTATATAGATCAAGAAAACTTCCAATAGGTGGCTGTGATGTTGAAGGCATTATATCACTTTCTTCTAGCTCAGTTAAAAAATCTTCCCTAGCTATATCAATGCCATCCTCATATTCATGCTCCCCTAACCTTACTTTTAAAGGAATTACATTTATATTATATCTAGCTATTAATTCTGGTGATAAATCGGCTGTACTATCAGTTACAACTGCTATTTTTCCCATCAATAACACTCCTACTCTACAGAAATAATATAATAATAAATGGGTTGACCCCCATCATAGATCTCAATATCAAATTCATCATAAGTTTTTTCTAAGCTATCAATTAATTCATTTTTATCATTATCTGATACTTCTTCACCAACATAAATAGTAATCAAAGAATCATCCTCTTCTACCATTTCCTCTAATAAATCTAAAGTAGCTTGATTATAATCATTACATACTACTTCTATATTTCCTTCATTAAGACCTAATATATCATCTTTATTAATCTCTATCTCTTTAATCTTAGTATCTCTAACAGCATATGTAATTTCACCAGTCTTTACGAATTCGACCTCTTCTTTCATATCTGAACTTACTTCACCTAGGTCTCCTTCAGGATTAAATAACATCATTGCTGTTACTCCTTGAGGAATAGTTCTAGTTGGAATGACTTCAACCTCTTTATTTGTTAATTCTTTTATCTGTTCAGCTGTTGAAATAACATTTTTATTATTAGGTAAAATAATAACTTTATCAGTATTAACCCTATTTACACCATCTAATAAATCTTGAATACTTGGATTCATGGACTGACCGCCTAATAAAACATAGCTCACACCTAATTTTTTAAATATAGTTTCCAAACCTTCACCAGCTGCTACAGCTAATACTCCTATTCCATCAAGATTTTGTAATTGCTTATCTTCTACTTCACTCTCAATCTCTTTTTTTAATCTCTCTTCATGCTGCTCAGACATATTTTCAATCTTAATTCTGGTCAATTGTCCATATTTTAATCCTTCTTCTAATACTAATCCTGGATTTTTAGCATGAACATGAACTTTTAAAATGTCATTTGATTTAACAGCAATAATAGAATCACCATATTTATTCAATATTTCTTTAAATTCATCATCTTCAATTCTAGCACCCTTTATAATAAACTCTGTACAATAACCAAATTCAGATTCTGTTCTTCCTTCTTTTCTATCAGGTATCTTCTTTCCAGTCAATCCTTTAGTAGTAATAACTGCACCATCAGATGTTAATCCTTGTAATAATCCAGTTAAAAACATTTGATACCCTTTACCACCAGCATCTACTACTCCAGCTTCTTTTAATTTATCTAATAATTCAGGAGTTTTTAGCACCGATTTCTCTGCTTCTTTTACTGCTTCTATTAGTAACTCTGCTACAGTTAATTCATGAGCTAAATCTTGTGCTCTTCTTCCTACATCTTTAGCTACAGTTAATATTGTTCCTTCAACTGGCTTCATAACTGCTTGATAAGCTTTATTAGCAGCTTTTTCCAATCCATCGGCCAAGACTTCAGCAGTTAATACTTTCGCATCGCCAATTCCATCAGATAACCCTCGTAAAAGTTGAGATAAAATTACCCCTGAGTTTCCTCTGGCACCCATTAAAGCTCCCATTGCCAAATTATTAGCTATAATCCCTACTGAATCTTCTGTAGTATTCTCTACTTCTTCTACTGCATTTGATAATGTCAAATACATATTAGTTCCTGTATCTCCATCTGGAACAGGAAATATATTTAAATCATTAATTTCATTTTCTACTTCTTTTAAAACATTTGTAGCTACTAATAACATTTGTTTAAATTTTTCTGCATTGATTTCTTTAACTTCCCTTTTTAATGACTCAGGTAGCATTATTCACTCTCACTCCTTGTACATTAATATTAACCTCTAATACACTAACTCCTGTCATCTCTTCTAGAGTATATTTTACCCGATCAATTACATTATGTGCTACTTCTGATATCTTTGTTCCATATTCTACAATAATGTATAGATCAACTTTAACTCCCTCTTCATTAATTTCAACTTCAACACCATTACTTAAGTGTTCTGTACCTAATAATTTTGCTAAACCTTCTTGAAAACTTTTGCTGGCCATCCCTACTAAACCATAACACTCCATAGCAGCTAAACCAGCAATAATTGAAATAACATCCTCAGATATTTTAACCATTCCTAATTCATTTGTCAACTCTTGCCCAGTTTTCATCTTTTATTCCTCCTTATCGAATCAGTATTAAATCAATTATTTTTAATTAAATTATCCAATTCTTGTAGTAATAATTCTATATCTACTTCATTAACTCTAGCTACTGTCTCTAAATTCTCATAATTAGCAGCTAAACATTTAGCACAACCTAGACCATGAGATATAAAAACTTCATTAGCTTCCGGATACTTTTGTAAAATTTCCAATATAGGCATTTCTTTATTAACCTTCATATCTATCCTCCTACCTGATTATTATTCAATACAAGCTAATAAAATCCTTCTTTATTAATATAAAATGAAAAATTATCCTTGCTACTTGACCACCTTTTGTGTTAAAATGTTTAAGTGGTTGATCTAATGCTAAAATAATAAGTTTGATATAGATTAAAGGAGGTGCAATTATAGATGGCAAGAATATGTGAAATCTGTGGTAAAGGATCTAATAATGCTAACAGAGTAACTCGTAGAGGTAAGGCTAAAAAAGAAGGTGGAGTTGGTCGTAATGTAACTGGTATTGCAAACAGAAAACAAAGACCTAATCTACAAAAAGTTAAAGCAATTGTTGATGGTTCTCCTAAAAGAATCAAAGTATGTACTTCTTGTTTAAAAGCAGGAAAAGTAGAAAGAGCATACTAATCAAGTAAAAAGTAAGGACTTATTCATAAGTCCTTACTTTTTTATTTTTAACTACTGAATATATCTTCTAACTCATCTAAATTCAAATCAATATTAGCCAAACCATCTTCAACAGCCTTTTTAGCTACCTCTAAAGCAACTCTATTTACAACTTCTCTATTAAATGGATCAGGAATAATATATTCTGATTCTAACTCTTCTTCTTTAATTAAATCAGCTATTCCATAAGCTGCAGCGATCTTCATCTCATCAGTAATTTCAGATGCTTGCACTTTTAGTGCACCTTTAAATATCCCTGGAAAAGCTAATAGATTATTAACTTGATTAGGATAGTCAGAACGACCAGTTCCAACTACTTTAGCACCTGCTTTTTTAGCCACTGGGGGATTAATCTCTGGAGTAGGATTAGCCATTGCAAAAATAATAGGATTCTCTGCCATACTTTTTACCATATCCTCAGTTAATATATTAGGAGCTGAAACCCCTATAAAGACATCTCTATCACTAATAACTTGACTTAAGTCTCCTCTTTTTTCTTCTTTATTAGTTACTTCAGCTAAATCAGACTGAGCAGAATTCATCTCTTCAACTCCTGGAGCCAAAGCACCAAATTTATCTACTAATATTATATCCTCTACTCCTACTTTTAATAATAATTTAGTAATTGCTAAACCTGCAGCACCAGCACCATTAACTACTATTTTCAAATCTGATAATTTCTTGTCAACAAATTTAGTAGCATTAATTAATCCTGCTAAAACAACTATAGCGGTACCATGTTGATCATCATGAAAAACAGGTATATTAAGCTCTTCTTTTAATCTCTCCTCAATTTCCAAACACCTTGGAGCTGAAATATCCTCTAAATTTATCCCCCCAAAAGTAGGTTCTAACCTCTTAACCGTCTCTACAATTTCATCAACATCTTTAGTAGCTAGGCAAATAGGGAATGCATCAACACCAGCAAACTCTTTAAACAAAACTGCTTTCCCTTCCATAACAGGCATAGCAGCTTCAGGTCCAATATCCCCTAAACCCAATACAGCAGTTCCATCTGAAACAACTGCTACTAAATTACCCTTTGCTGTATAGTTATATACTTTAGCGTTGTCCTCTACAATTTCTAAACATGGCTCTGCTACCCCTGGACTATAAGCTAAAGTTAAATCTTCTTTACTCTTCACCTCTACTTTACTATTTACAGCAATCTTTCCCTGATTTTTCTTATGTAATGATAATGCTTCGTCTTTTAATGACATCTTAAAATCCTCCTTCTATTCTACTCTTCCTCTAAATTCTAGACTAATTGAAGTTTTCCTTTATTTATTAGTAAATAAGTTATCTTAGCATAAATTAAAACCATAATTTTAGTCTATTATTATAAATTGTATTCCTTTAATCTTATTTTATAATCTTATTTATATATAATATTTCTTTTTAATAGATTTAATTATGATTATAAAGAGAAAGTAAAAAAGATTATGGATATATCCATAATCTTTTTTACTTGAATTGAAATATAAAAATAATTAGCTAATAACTATAAATTTCTTCAGCGCTAAAAAATAAATCTATTTCCTTAGCAGCACTTTCTTGAGAATCAGAAGCATGAACTATATTTCCAGATTCTAAATCTAAAGCTAAATCACCTCTAATTGTGCCCGGTTCTGCTTTCACTGGATTAGTCTTTCCTACTAAATTCCTGACTACTTTAATGGCTTCTGGACCAGAAATTACGATTGCAATTAATGGTGCTTGGGTAATATATGATAATAACCTCTGAAAAAAGCTCTTTCCAATATGTTCTTCATAATGTGATTTGGCTAATTCCTCATCTATCCAAACCATTTTTAAAGCCTCAATTTTTAAACCTTTATCCTCAAAACGGCTAATAATTCTTCCAGCTACCTTCTTAAGTACTCCATCTGGTTTAATTAATACTAAAGTCTGTTCCATTAATATCCTCCTATTCTTAGAGAATTATGGTTGTTATTAATATTATATTATACTTATGTTCCCAAATTCAAGAATATTTACTCCCTAAATTAGAATATTAATCTACTTTATAAACCTCTATGATGAACTTTTTCTAAAGTATATTCTACTGGAATCTCATCTAGAAATCTTGATGGAGCCATACTTCTGGTCTCTCCATAACGCTGTCTTTCTCTTGCATAGCTCATAAATAGCCTGTCAGCTGCTCGAGTCATTGCTACATAGCATAGCCTGCGTTCTTCCTCTATTTCATCTAATAAGCCTGTTTTAACACTACGATAATGAGGAAAATTATCTTCTTCTAAACCTACTATAAATACAATTGGATATTCTAAGCCTTTAGATGAATGTACAGTCATCATTTTAACTTGATTTGAACTATTAATATCATCTTGGTCTGATAACAACTTTATATCTCTTACAAAATCCTCTAAATTTCTATTTTGATTTTTATTATAATAATTCTCTGTCAATGATAAAAATTCACCTAAATTCTCTAGCCTATTCAGGGCAGTTTCAGATCCATCTAATTCTAACATAGCTTGATAACCACTAACCTTTAAAATTTTATCCACTTGCTCTGGTAAAGAAAGTCTAGATTCTTTGACTGTTATTATATCTTCTAAATCCCTTCTAAACTTTTTAATCTTGTTAGCAGTAGCTTTTCCAATACCTGATACACCACTTGGATCCTTCATTATATCAAATAACCCTAAATTATTATCTTCTTGAGCAAAGCTTAAAAGATTAAATTCTGGTACATATTCTTGAGCATGAGTAATCAACTTATCCAAAGTCTTAGCTCCAATTCCTCTTTTGGGAGCATTAACAATCCTTTTCATAGCAATAGTATCCTGGGGATTGACAGCTACCTTTAAATAGCTAATAATATCTTTAATCTCTTTACGGTCATAAAATCCTAGACCACCTACAATATGATAAGGTATTCTTCTTCTAATAAAAGCTTCTTCTAATACTCTTGACTGATGATTAGAACGATAAAGAATGGCAATATCATTATAATTGTATCCACTAAATCTAACTAGATTATCAATCTCCTCTGCTACATAATCAGCTTCACTGTATTCATTAATAGCCTCACATATAATTAAAGGTTCTCCTGAATCCTTATTAGTCCATGCTTTTTTATCAAATTGTTGATAATTGTGAGCAATCAAAACATTAGAAGCCTCAATTATATTAGCTTTAGATCGATAGTTCTGTTCAAGCTTTATAGTTGTACAATTAGGATAATCTTGGTTAAAATTAAGTATATTACTCATATCAGCTCCACGAAACTTATATATACTCTGATAATCATCCCCAACTACGAATATATTTCCATGTTTTTTAGCTAACATACTAGCTAATTTATATTGAAATGGTGAGGTATCTTGGTACTCATCAATTAAAATATATTTGAATCTACTTTGATATTTTTCTAGTATCTCTTTATTGTTATCAAATAATTCTATGGTCTTAGCTATTAAATCATTAAAATCAAATGCATTATTTTCTTTCAAAACTTCGTTATATTTTATATATATATCAGCAATATTTTTATAATATTCTTGACTACCTTCTTCATTTTTCAAAAAATTATTAACTAAATCTCTTTTATTCCACATATTCATTTTAGCTTTATTAATTATATTCAAAACTATTTTTGGATCATATTTATCGGTATCTAAATTAAAAGTTAGAATAATATCTGAGATTAAAGCCTTACTCTCATCTTGATCATAAATAACAAATCCTTTTTCATAACCTAACTCTTCTAAATTTTGTCCTATTATTCTTACACAAACACTATGAAAAGTTCCCATCCACATCTTAGTTGAAATCTTACCTATCAGTTCTTTAACTTTCCTTTTCATATCACTAGCTGCCTTATTAGTAAATGTTAAAGTTAAAATATTATAAGGATCAACTCCTTGATTCAGTAAATAAGCAATTCTATAAGTCAATGCCCTAGTTTTACCACTTCCAGCTCCCGCCAACACTAATACCGGTCCTTCTGTGGTTTTTACTGCTTTTAGTTGCTTATCATTTAAGTCTACAGATAAATCCATTATTAACTCTCCTTTTTATTATATTTCAAAAGAAAAAGTGAGCCTTATAAAGAACTCACAATAAGTTATAATTATATGAAATTAAAATTTGAAATGCTTTATTATTATATAATAGAGTTTATTATAAATCAATTAGAAAAGAATAGTTTAGGATTAATGTTAGAGTATTAAATAACTAATTCTTCTCTTTTAGTCCAATAAGCACAAGCAGAGTTACTTTCTTTTCTAGGATGCCAATTTTGTAATAAATCACAAAAACCCCGTCGAGTACGATAGTAACAGGCAAAACAATTATTTTTTAATATTTCCTTATCTATTTTATATTTCTTAGCTTTATGATCCCATTTCTCAATTCTAATTTCTCCAAGATCTAGCTTACCAACTATTTCTAAATACCTGCCCATATCACTAACATATTCTTTATGTTCTAAACCTCCATTAATATCTTCATAGATAGATAGTTGATTTTCTTCTGTTAACCATACCTTTATCTTTAAATGTTTTTTATCTTGAGGTATAATCTCGCAATATAATTTAATTGATTCTGAATAATCTAAATCTACTACACTTAAATTATATAATTTCCCCAAAATTGTAATAATTCTTTGGACAGATTCCTTAACTTTCGGATATTTTATCATCTATCAAACCTCCTGAAGGATTTATTAGATAGGATTGCCATAATTATTTTTTACAAATATATAAGTTTTATTCTACTTTTTTAATAATTTATATAATTGATCTTTTAAATTAAAAATATAATTATAATACAAAAGAAGCAGCTTTTAAGCTGCTTCTTTCTCAGATCCCATATCATATTCAGGAAGTAATTTTTTTACCTGTATTACTATAGGATATATAGCATATAGGAAACCTGTGTTAAGTAATGCTGCTGGTAAAACAACAGACATAAATAAAACTACAAAAGACTGTGGTAATGAAACCATCATTGATGCTGCTCCTAAGAAAACACTTCCACTTATAATAGTACCTAACACTCCTATCACACTCAATTTAAATTTCATTGGAAGCTTTAAATGCTCTGCTAATAAAATCATAAATAAAACAGAAAATGCAGTAATAGGTTTATCAATCATATTTGCTACTTGCCCACCTGGAAAAGTAGTTGTTAATGCTGATATAACCCCAGTAACCAAGCCTGATAATAATGTTAGTTTCTTCTCTGGATATAGTAATACTACTACAAATAACATCAATAAACTCATATCCGGTTTCATTCCTGCTATTAATGGTGGCATTATTTGATGTAAAACAAAACCACCTGCTAATAATAAACTTGCCTCAATCACTCTTCTCAACTTCACTCTTCTCATCTCCTCTATTTGCTCTTTTTAATTAATTATTAATATTATACTAAATTCCAATATTTAAATCAAGAAAATTTAAATTAACACATCAATAATTTAAATTTTCAAAATATTTTTAAAAGAATTATCTTTTATTATCATAATCATATCTCCTTTAATAAATTTATATTAGAAATATCAATAATTCAAAATATCTATATTATGTATAATTATTAATTATACTTACTACTAATTATATATTTTTTATCATTATTTAATTAAAATACTTACTTTAGCCAATAAATCTTAACTCAGCCTTGCTATTTAAAATAGTAATTACATTCATAGTTTCACCTTCTAATTCACAAACAAATATAACTCCACGATGTTCTCTAATTTCTCTCTTTCCCTTGGCAAAGCCAATTAGTCTACTTCTTTTTACTCCTTCTACTATATTATGAATCGCTTTCTGGCGACTAATTGCTTTTTGGCGTTGTTGATATCTCTCAATCGCATGATCGGTTGCATAAATATAGTAATCCATTCTGTCACCTCCCAAATAAACTATTCTCTCTCATATATATTCAAACTATGACTATATTATAAGTTTATAATAATTCCAATAATAGGAATATAATATAATTCTCTAACTAATATTGTATTACCTTCATATTTTTTAAACTGAATTTAATCTTGCCCTAAATGTAAAACTAAATTTACATTAAAATAAAAAAAGCCTCTACAATAAGTAGAGACTACAAAAAATAAAATGGTCGGAGCAGCAGGATTTGAACCTGCGACCCCCTGGTCCCAAACCAGGTGCGCTACCAAACTGCGCCATGCTCCGATAATTTTGGAGCGGGAAACCGGACTCGAACCGGCGACACCCAGCTTGGAAGGCTGGTGCTCTAGCCAACTGAGCTACTCCCGCTTAATATTTAATTTTTAATTAGTAGGAATTAATTTAAACTAGGTTACTTCCAATAAAATATATTCAGTTAAACCTAGAACATTCCCATTATAAAAATCATTTTGGTTGCGGGGGATGGATTCGAACCAACGACCTTCGGGTTATGAGCCCGACGAGCTACCAACTGCTCCACCCCGCGACATTAAATTATTTAATTTAAAATGGTGAGCCATGGAGGATTTGAACCTCCGACACCCTGATTAAAAGTCAGATGCTCTACCAACTGAGCTAATGGCCCTTAATTAAATGGAGCTAACTGTCGGAGTCGAACCGACGACCTGCTGATTACAAGTCAGCTGCTCTACCAGCTGAGCTAAGTTAGCTCGTAAATGGCGAGGATGACGAGACTCGAACTCGCGACCTCCGGCGTGACAGGCCGGCGTGGTAAACCAACTCCACCACATCCCCGTATTGTTAGCTTTTGGCTTCTAGCTGTTGGCCTCTGGCTAAATCTTTTAAGATTTTGCTAAAAGCTAATAGCCAGTAGCTAATGGCTAAATAAATGGTGGGCGAAACAGGACTTGAACCTGTGACCCCCTGCTTGTAAGGCAGGTGCTCTCCCAACTGAGCTATTCGCCCTTGTTTTTAATGGTTTTTTACAACATACAATTAATATTTTATACCTTTCAACCTTAATTGTCAAGTAATAAATCCATTTTATCATCTAATATTAATAGAATTATAATTTTACCACTACCCTCCGTGCTTTACAAATCTAAAACACTAACTGGAATTATAAAGCATTTTGGTACCCCTTCGGGTTTTTCAAAACAAAAACCCTTCGTGAAATCTTAAAGTATGTTGGTACCCCCAAGGGGATTCGAACCCCTGTCGACGGGATGAAAACCCGTTATCCTAGGCCACTAGACGATGGGGGCAAATGGCTGGGATGGCTGGATTCGAACCAGCGAATGCAGGAGTCAAAGTCCTGTGCCTTACCGCTTGGCGACATCCCATCGTTAGCTATTGGCTACTCGCTTCTAGTGCTGGTTAAGATCTTAAAAGATTTTAAGCTAACAGCAATAGCAAGAGGCTAGTAGCTAAAACATTCTGGCAGTGACCTACGCTCCCACAGGGCTGCCCCTGCAGTACCATCGGCGCTGGAGGACTTAACTGCTGTGTTCGAAATGGGAACAGGTG